>NZ_JBYSVC010000019.1:0-37321 GCF_057922285.1 Leptothrix toolikensis (SeqCode) | reverse complement strand
GAGGGCGTCGAGGCGACATCCGTGGGTCTGAACGTGGACGCCAACGGTCCGGGTTTGGGCTTGCTGCCGCTGGTGACGCGCTTTGAGCCGCAGAAGCTTTTGCGTCCGGGTCGCAGCACTTTTGCGGCCTTGCAAGGCCCATGGGCGGCTTTGGCTGGGTTGACGTTTAACGGCTACGAAATCCGCCACGGCCGCACCACCTTGCATCCGGCCATGACCCCGGGTTTGGCGGCGCTACACAACGCCGAAGGCGAGGTCATTGGCTGGCAGCAGGGGAGCGTGTTAGGGCTCTACGCCCACGGGCTTTTTGAGTCCCCCGAGGTGCTCCAAGCCCTTTTTGGGGCAGGATGCCGCACCTTGGACGCCGTTTTTGACGGCTTGGCCGATTTTCTCGATCAGCACGTCGAAGCGGGCGTGCTCAAGCAACTTTTGCAACCGATCCACCCCTGACTCTCTTTCTGAATCCGACGGAGCTTTTGTTCATGCAGATCGAATCCCCCCCCACCGACGCTGGCCGCCCCCAACCCGAGGGCGAGCGGCGCGGCTTGATCATCGTTCACACCGGCGACGGTAAGGGCAAAAGTACAGCCGCTTTTGGCTTGGCGCTGCGGGCTTTTGGCCGAGGCAAAGCGGTGCATATCTACCAGTTCATGAAGGTGCCCAGCGCGCGTTTTGGCGAGCACCGGCTCTTCGAGAAAATTGGCTTGCCGATCGAAGGCTTGGGGGATGGCTTCAGCTGGAAGAGCAAGGACTTGGAGCATTCAGCCCAGTTGGCCCGGGACGGCTGGGCGCGCGCAGCGGCGCTGATCCGGGCGGGTGAGCACTTTTTGGTGGTGCTCGACGAGATCATGTATCCCATCCGCTTCGGCTGGCTGGCGCTGGACGATGTGCTGGCTTGCCTGCGGGAGCGTCCGAGCCACGTCCACGTGGTGCTGACGGGACGCGGTGCCCCCGAGGAGTTGGTCGCACTGGCCGACACGGTGACGGAAATGACGCCGATCAAGCATCACTTCGACGCCGGTGTGCCAGCGCAGCGCGGGATCGAAGACTAAGAATTGACCAATCAGCCCACCAAGGTGGCGCTGAGGATGGTCACGGCTTCACGCGGGACATCATCAAAATGACCGCTGCGGCCGGTCTTGACGCCTTCGATCTTGTCCACCACGTCTTGACCCGCGATGACTTTGCCAAAGACGGCGTAGCCCCAGCCTTGAGCCGACTCCGACTTGAAGTTCAGGAAGTCGTTGTTGGTCGTGTTGATAAAGAACTGCGACGAAGCCGAATGCGGGTCGCTGGTGCGGGCCATCGCCAAGGTGTAGTGGTTGTTTTTCAGGCCGTTGTTGGCTTCATTCTTGATGGGGGCCAGCGAGGGCTTTTGCTTCATGTCCGCCGTGAAACCACCGCCTTGAACCATAAAACCCTTGATGACGCGGTGAAAGATCGTGCCGGCGTAATGACCGGACGCGACATAGCGCAGGAAGTTTTCGGTGCAAAGAGGAGCCTTCGCGCCATCGAGTTCAATCTTGATCAGACCGGCAGAGGTATTCAGTTCGACGATTTTTTGAGTCATTTATTTCTCCAAAGTGGCTTTGTTGATGGTTACGGCCTGCACGGGCACATCGCCTTGCATACCACGACGTGTGGTGGGCACGGCGCGGATTTTATCCACAACCGCCATACCATCGATCACCTTGCCGAAAACGGCGTATCCAGTACCGTCGCGCGAATTGGCTTGATCGAGAAAAGCGTTATCGGTCACGTTGATAAAAAACTGCGATGTGGCTGAATCAGGCACATTGGTGCGCGCCATGGCCACGGTGCCCCGGGTGTTTTTCAGGCCATTTTTGCTTTCAAGCGCAATGGGTGGCCGGGTGGGTTTTTGCTGCATGTCAGCGGTGAAACCACCCCCTTGGATCATGAAGCTTTCAATCACCCGATGAAAAATGGTGCCATCGTAGTGGCCGGCTTTGACATATTCGACAAAATTCTTGGTCGATATAGGTGCATTCTTGCTGTCGAGTTCGATGACCACATCACCCATGCTGGTGCTTAACCGCACGTTTTCAGCCCAAGCTGCTGGGGACGCAGCGCTGAGGGTCAGAGCGATGGCAAGCGCTGCCTGCGCTTTGAATGCTGTGAATGAGAAGAGGTTGTTCATGCAATGACGCCTTCGTAAAAGATTTTCCACTGACCACCTTCAAGCACCCAATATTGCCTTTTGGTGGTTTTTTTGTTTTTATCCGCACCCGATGGATTTGTTTCAGTGAATGTCACCACGAGAATTTCATAGCGATCTCGCCAAGCCATGATGGATACATCACTCAGGCCACGGTCTTTCCATGGCACTGCTTGTCTTTGTGGATCCTTGCTGAGCTTTATTTTCAAGGCATTGAAATCATCGGTGCCATTCCAGAATTGTTTTGAATACAAAACCATCAGCTGTTGTATGTCGCCCCCATAACGCATGTCATTCCACTGATTAAGCAAATGAACAGCATTGTCTCGGGCGCCCTCAAGGGCTAAAGATTGAATCCACTCCAAGTGCTCTGCAACCACCACGGGTGTATTCATGGGCACAAGATCACGCAGGATCTGCCGCATGTCATCGTTGGCGAGAACAATGCAGCCGTTAGAGGATTGGGGAGCTCTTACATAGTCTGTTTTTGGGACACCATGCAGCCAGATACCTCGGCCTGATCGGCCGACCCGTTGATCGTATTCATTGGGGAAGTTGATCGGCAGAGCCCCCGCACCATACAGATCGGTGAGCTTGTCGGCACTTATCTTTTCAGTGATGTCATAAACGCCCAAAGGGGTTCGCTGATCGCCTTCGGCCCACTTGTCCACCCCATTGCGGCCGATAGAAACATAACGATGTGACACCAAGGTCAGGCCACTGGCTTTGTTTTCGAGCAAGTAAAGCCGTGAGCGCGAGGCATCGACGGCGACGACAAAGCGGACTTTCGGTGCAATGAGCAAGAGCTGGCGCGGGATGGTGCCCGGTGGCGGAGGCTCTCGCAGCGCTTGGAGGCGGCGAGCCGCTTCCAGCTCAAGTTGGGCCAGGGCTTCGGTCGTGCCTGGGCCTTGACCCGTGGGGCGATTCAGTCGGCCATCTGGGCCCAAGCGCGCGGTTTGTGCCATCAATAAGTCACCGTAGACCAGCTGCCCCAAGTGGAATTGGGGTAAATCGCGTACCAAGGTTTCAGCCCGCCCAAGAGCTTCTCGAATCTTGGCTTGGCCGATGAGCCGATAGATTTCGATCAACCGCGCTTCGGGTGCCGACAGGGGCAACATCGGGCCGTCATCCGTGCTGTCTTGTCCCGATGCCGATGCCGATGCCGATGCCGATGCCGCATCGCTGGGCGTGTCGGCCGGGTTGGCACGCGAAGACACCGTTCGTACAGCAGCGGTGGCAGCGGTGGCCGCAATCAGCATGAGGATGATGATGAGCACCACGGTGATCACCTCAGATCGGGGCCCCACGAGACCAAGGGCGGCTTGAATTTTCATCATCGCGGAAGGGGCCGGTAGCGGTGACGTTAGCGGGGGCGGAGCTGCGTCTGCGGGGCTGGATGCTGTGGTCATCGACGCTTCGCTGTGGTCATCGGGTGGCATGGATACCGGCAGCATCGGTGCTTCGACAGGGGTGGCAGATCCTGTCGCTGGGGGGGTCCACGTGCGAATCAGGTTCATGGAGACGGGTTGTGCTTGGGTGGCCGTATCGAGCACAAGCGCGCGCGCATAGGCCTGACGTGCCAACAGCCCATGCACCGTGAGAAGGTTGTCGTAGACCGCTGCATAGACCGGATCATGGCGTAAGGCTTGTTCAAAGATAGAACGAGCCAGGGTATAGCGTCCTTGCTGGGCATAGATCACCGCCATGTTGTTGAGAACCTCAATGGGCACTTGAGGCTGGTCGGCCAGACTCTCGAAGAGGGCCAGTGCAGATTCATGGCGTTGCTGCTCAACCAGCATCACCGCCTGACGAAAATGCAAGCTGCTGGTATCGGTGGTGGGGGCGGTCGTGGTTGTGGCGCTGGGCGCTGGGCTGTCGGCCCCAGCCGAGGGCAGAGCGATGCTACACAGCAGTGCAAAGACCGCCAGAACGGGTGCCCAGCGATGTTGCAAAGCAGCGAACAAGCGACCACTTTGGGTGGCTGGTCTTGTCCGATAGGGGTGTGGCCGGGCTGAAGTCGGGTGGAAACGCATCGAGTCGCTGATGGGTGGACCCGCAGGTGAGCAGGGCTATACTGAAACGATTGTATGGGAGCGTCCCTTGCTGGCTTCCCCGTTCCCGGTCCCTCGACCATCCTGATTCTTGATCCTCCGATGACGTTGCGCATCCATAACAGCCTTAGCCGGACCCTGATTGATTTCGAACCCATAGAGCCTGCTCATGTCAGGCTCTATGTTTGCGGCATGACCATTTATGACCTCTGTCATGTGGGCCATGCACGCATGATGATGGCCTTTGATGTCGTGACGCGTTGGTTACGAGCCAGCGGTTACCACGTGACTTACGTTCGCAACATCACGGACATCGACGACAAGATCATCCGCCGTGCGACCGAGCGGGGTATCACTTTGCGAGCACTCACGGATGAGATGACCGAGGCGATGCATCGTGATATTGCTGCCTTGGGCATTGAGCCGCCGACCCATGAGCCGCGTGCCACCGACTACGTGCCGCAGATGTTGACCATGATTGATCGGCTTGAGCAGCGCGGTCTGGCCTATAGGACACCCAGCGGTGATGTGAACTACGCCGTGCGGCGTTTTGAGGGCTACGGCAAGCTTTCTGGCAAGTCCTTGGATCAGCTGCGTGCGGGTGAGCGGGTGGCGGTGGCTGAAGGTAAAGAGGATCCGCTGGACTTTGTGCTCTGGAAAGCTGCCAAGCCGGAAGAGCCGATGGATGCGCGCTATGCGTCGCCCTTTGGCCCGGGGCGTCCTGGCTGGCACATCGAGTGCTCGGCCATGAGCTGCGCCCTGCTCGGGGAGACCTTCGATATTCATGGTGGAGGCCTAGATCTTCAGTTTCCGCACCACGAAAACGAGATCGCCCAGAGTGAAGGCGCGAGCGGTCAGCCTTTTGCCAAGGTTTGGATGCACAACGGTTTCCTGAATGTGGACAACGAAAAGATGTCGAAATCACTCGGCAACTTTTTCACCATTCGTGACGTTTTGCAGCACTTTGACGGTGAAACGATCCGCTTCTTCATGCTTCGGACCCATTACCGCAGCCCGTTCAACTACAGCTCGGAAGGGTTGACGGATGCGCGCAATGCGCTCAAACGGCTCTATACCGCCTTGGATGGTGTTGTTCTTGATCCAGCTGCGCATGGGCCCGTGGATTGGGCTCTTCCGTTTGCTCGGCGTTTCAAAGAGGCGATGGACGAAGACTTCAACACCGCTATGGCGGTGTCGGTTTTGTTCGATTTGGCTGCGGACGTCAATCGTAGCCACAGTGCTGAATCGGCGTTATGGCTGCGTCAATTGGGTGCTGTGCTGGGTTTGCTGCAACAGCCGCCGCGTGAATTTCTTCAGGCTGCTCATGCGGGAGGTGGTGCTGATGATGCCGATTTCACCGTGTGGATCGAGGCCCAGATTCAGGCGCGCAAAGACGCAAAAATAGCCCGCAATTTTGCGCAAGCCGATCAGATCCGTGCCACTTTGGCCGAACGAGGCATTCTTCTCAAAGACACGCCAGCCGGGACGACCTGGGTGCGTGGCTAGAGAGGGAGAGATTGCCTTGCTGAAATTGATGGTGATGGAGCCCCAGCAGGACTGGGTGACGCCCGCCTATTGGGATGAAGCCTGTCGGCACCTGACGCTGCGTGACCGCGTCATGAGCAAGCTGATTCCCTTGTTTGGTCAGGCGCGTCCTCGCAGTCGGCGCGATGCGTTCACCACCTTGGCGCGCTCCATCATCAGCCAGCAAATCGCACTGCGTACTGCTCAGTCGGTTTGGGCACGTTTTGTGGTGTTGATGGCGGGGGAATCCTGCTGCATCTCACCCGAATGGGTGCTGTCAAAGTCGGTGCCTGACTTGCGTACCGTGGGCCTATCCGCTCGCAAGAGCGAGTATTTGCTTGATCTCGCCCGCCATTTTGCGGACGGTTCGGTGCATGAATCGGCTTGGCCTGAGATGAGTGACGCCAAGATCGTTGAAGAGTTGGTGGCCATCCGAGGGGTGGGGCAGTGGACGGCCGACATGTTGTTGATTTTTCATTTGATGCGCCCCAATGTCCTGCCCTTGGACGATGCTGGGCTGATCAAGGGCATCAGCCTCAATTACTTTAGCGGCGAGCCTGTTTCGCGTGCTGAAGCGCGGGAAGTGGGCGAGGCATGGGCCCCATTTCGATCCGTGGCGACGTGGTATTTGTGGCGTAGTCTTGATCCGATGCCCGCCGCGTGCTGACACACTGGACGTAGACTAGCGCGTCCGAAGAGCCTGTAAAGGAAGAAACCGATGAGCAAACGACACTTTCTCGACTTCGAGCATCCGATTGCTGAGCTCGAATCCAAGATCGACGAATTGCGCTATGTGCAAAACGAGTCGTCGGTGGATATCTCCGAGGAGATTGATCGACTATCGAAAAAGAGCCAACAGCTGGCCAAGGATATCTACGCCACGCTGACGCCTTGGCAGATGACGCTGATTGCGCGTCATCCGCAGCGGCCGTACACCTTGGATTACATCAACGAGATCTTTACGGATTTTCAAGAGTTGCACGGCGATCGCTCCTTCGCGGACGATCTCTCCATCGTCGGTGGTTTAGCGCGTTTCAATGGTCAGGCCTGCATGGTGATCGGACACCAAAAGGGCCGGGATACCAAAGAGCGTGCTGTACGTAATTTTGGTATGTGTCGCCCGGAGGGCTATCGCAAAGCCTTGCGACTGATGAAATTGGCTGAGAAATTTGGCCTGCCTGTCTTTACCTTTGTAGATACACCGGGGGCTTATCCCGGTATCGGTGCTGAAGAGCGCGGTCAATCGGAAGCGATTGGGCGCAACATCTTTGAGATGGCGCAGCTCGAAGTGCCGATCATCACCACCATCATCGGCGAAGGCGGCTCGGGGGGCGCTTTGGCCATCAGCGTGTGCGATCAGATGCTGATGTTGCAGTTCGCGGTGTACTCGGTGATTTCTCCCGAAGGCTGTGCCTCCATCCTCTGGAAAACCGCTGAGCGTGCCAGCGAAGCCGCTGAGGCCTTGGGCATCACGGCGCATCGACTCAAGGCCTTGGGGTTGATTGACAAGATCGTCAATGAACCTGTGGGCGGGGCTCATCGGGATCCCAAACAAGCGGCCGCTTACCTCAAGCGCGTCTTGAATGACGCTTTGCGCCAAGTCTCGGATCTGAAGCCGCAAGAATTGTTGAACCAACGCTACGCGCGTTTGCGCTCTTACGGCCGTTTCAACGACACCAAAGGGTGATTGAGGCGGGCGTTCTGGCGGTTGCTTTTAGCGGCGGTCGGGATTCGACCGCCTTGCTTCACGCCATCTGCCGGGCCGCCCAAGGCTCGGCCCTTCGCATCCATGCGATCCATATCAACCATGGCTTGAGTGTTCATGCCTTGGCTTGGGAGACGCATTGCCGTGCAGTGTGTCGGCGCTGGCAGCGCGAGGGGCTTGGGTTGCAGTTCCATGCCGTGCGGGTTGCGGTGGATCGCCACAGCGCTTCCGGGCTGGAAGCTGCCGCCCGCCAGCAGCGTTATGGGGCCTTGCAACGCATCGCTCATACGGTGGGTGCCAAGGCGGTGATCTTGGCGCAGCACCGCGACGATCAGGCTGAAACGGTTTTGTTGCAGGCTTTGCGTGGCGCAGGAGCCGCAGGCTTGGCCGCCATGCCTGCGGCTGTTGAGCGTCAAGGACTGCTCTGGCTGCGCCCGTGGCTGGGCTGCCCACGGACCTGGATTGAGTCGTATCTGCGCCGTCATCGTTTGAGTTACATCGATGACGACAGCAACACCGACCCACGTTTTGCCCGCAATCGCTTGCGACTCCAGGTCTGGCCCGCCTTGAAGGCGGCATTTCCGCAGGTGGATACGGTGTTGGCGGATGTGGCTAGGCATGCGCAAGATGCCGCTTTTTGTCTGGATGCGCTGGCGGCCTTGGATGAGCAGCGTGTGGCGTTGGCGGGGGAGCGCGGTTTGGATGTGGCGGCATTGCAGTCCTTGGGGCCGCAGCGTGGGCGCAATCTATTGCGTTGTTGGCTGGGACGGATCAACGGTGCCCAAGTGGCTGCGCGCGCCACACTGATCGAGCGACTGTGGCACGAATTGCCATCGGCCAAGAGTGGTGCAAGGTGGGTGTTGGCCACGGAGCCACGCCTTGAGCTACGGCTTTATCGGGGTGAGTTGCGTTGGCATTGCGGTGCAGTGCTGGCTACAGCCGAGGTGTCCCGCCAAACCACCTTGACGCTGTGGCAACCCGGTATCTACGCCCTTCCGGATTGGCATGGGGCGCTGGCCGTTGTGGCGGTGACCTCAGGGGGGGTGTCGGCGGCAAGGCTTCTTGGGCGGGTGCTTGAACTGCGTGGGCGTGAGCCGGGTATGACCTTCCAAAGCCACCCCGCTGCGCCACCCAGAGCGATCAAAAAGCAATATCAGTACTTTGCTGTTCCAGAACCCGCCCGAGTCGGGCCGTTTCTGTATCTGGATGGGCAACTGCTGTTTGTTCCGGTTCTTGGGCTGGATGCGCGGTTTCGGCCCGATACTTCGACCGACGCGCAATTCGAATTACGTTGGATCAGCGATGAGTACCCGCACACAGCCACGCCGCAAGCTGGTGTTGGGGAGCAAGGGTAGAATCCCGCGCTCTTGGCGATGTGGTTTTTGATTCACTCTGTTTGACTCACCCAATGGCATTGATTGTTCATAAGTACGGCGGTACCTCGATGGGGTCAGCCGAGCGCATTCGCAATGTGGCCAAGCGCGTGGCTAAGTGGGCCCGAGCCGGTCACCAGATGGTGGTCGTGCCTTCGGCCATGAGCGGCGAAACCAACCGGCTGCTTTCTTTGGCCAAAGAAGTCGCCCCGAGTCGCTATACCGACGCGGTGTCGCGTGAGTTCGACATGATTGCCGCCACAGGTGAGCAGGTGTCGGTCGGTTTGTTGTCGCTGGCGTTGCAAGCTGAAGGCCTAGAAGCGGTCAGCTACGCGGGCTGGCAAGTACCGATCAAGACGGACTCCTCCTACACCAAGGCCCGTATTCAAAGCATCGACGACGTGCGTGTGCGGGCCGATTTGGATGCGGGCAAGGTGGCGATCATCACGGGCTTTCAGGGCGTGGATGATCAAGACAACATCACAACGCTGGGCCGTGGGGGCTCAGATACCTCGGCGGTCGCGGTGGCTGCGGCCATGCGGGCGCACGAGTGTTTGATCTACACCGATGTTGATGGTGTCTACACCACCGATCCGCGCGTCGTGCCCGAAGCCCGTCGGATGGCAACCATCAGTTTCGAGGAAATGCTCGAAATGGCCAGCTTGGGCTCCAAGGTGTTGCAGATCCGTTCGGTGGAATTTGCCGGCAAATATCGGGTGCCGCTGCGTGTTTTGTCCAGCTTCACACCGTGGGATATCCCGATCGACGAAGAAGCACGTTCGGGTACGTTGATCACCTTTGAGGATGATGAAAAGATGGAACAAGCCGTTGTCTCAGGTATCGCTTTCAACCGCGATGAAGCCAAAATCACCGTGGTCGGCGTGCCCGACAAGCCCGGTATTGCCTCGCGCATTCTTGGCGCGGTGGCGGATGCCAACATCGAAGTGGATGTGATTCTGCAAAACGTTTCGCATGGCGGTCGGACCGATTTCTCCTTCACGGTGCATCGCAACGATTATCAAAAAACCATGGAGCTGCTCAAGTCGGATGTTGTGACGGCGCTTGGGGCGGCAGATGTGGTGGGCGATACGCGTATCTGCAAGGTTTCAATCGTGGGTATCGGCATGCGTTCCCACGCTGGCGTGGCCAGCACGATGTTCCGCACGTTGGCGGATGAAGGCATCAACATCCAGATGATCACCACCAGCGAGATCAAAACCTCGGTCGTGATCGACGAAAAGTACATGGAATTGGCTGTTCGAGCGCTTCACAAAGCTTTCGCACTCGATGAGCCACAAACAGTTGTTTGATCTGGGCGCAAACAGGCTATAATCACCATCCTTCGGAGACGTGACCGAGAGGCCGAAGGTGCTCCCCTGCTAAGGGAGTATGTGCGCTAAAACGTGCATCGAGGGTTCGAATCCCTCCGTCTCCGCCAGAACATGCTTAAAGCCCTTGTGTTGCCCGGTTTATACCGAGCCACCAAGGGCTTTTTGCTGGGTTGGTCTTGTATCGTTGCGTTGTTTTGACTCCATATTTTTTAGATGAGGTATCGATGACGGGCCGCACTCTCTACGACAAGCTCTGGGATGAGCATGTCGTCCATACAGAAGAAGATGGCACTGCCGTGCTCTACATCGACCGCCATCTGGTGCATGAAGTCACCAGTCCACAGGCGTTTGAGGGTTTGCGCTTGGCGCATCGCAAGGTCTGGCGTGTCAGCTCAGTGGTGGCCACCGCTGATCACAACACCCCAACCACGGGTTGGGAAGCTGGTTACGACGGTATTGCTGACCCGATCTCTCGGCAGCAGATCACCACGCTGGACACCAACATCAAAGAGTTTGGTGCGGCGGCTTACTTCCCCTTTCTTGACAAGCGCCAAGGGATCGTCCATGTCATGGGGCCGGAACAGGGGGCCACGTTGCCGGGTATGACCGTGGTTTGCGGTGATAGCCATACCAGTACGCATGGTGCCTTCGGGGCGCTGGCCCATGGCATCGGCACGAGTGAAGTCGAACATGTGCTGGCCACGCAAACTTTGCTCGCCAAGAAGGCTAAAAATCTCTTGGTCAAGGTTGATGGTCGTTTGCCCGCTGGCTGTGGTGCCAAAGACATCGTGTTGGCGATCATCGGTCGCATCGGTACTGCGGGTGGCACGGGTTACACGATTGAGTTTGCCGGCTCAGCGATTCGCGCACTCAGTGTTGAAGGCCGAATGACGGTCTGCAACATGGCGATTGAAGCCGGTGCTCGCGCTGGTTTGGTCGCCGTGGACGACAACACCATCAACTATGTGCGTGGTCGTCCCTTTGCCCCGCAAGGCGTTGAATTTGACCAAGCTGAAGCGTATTGGCGCACGCTGCATTCCGATGCAAATGCCCAGTTCGATGCTGTGGTTGAGCTCGATGCCACACAGATTGCGCCGCAGGTGACTTGGGGAACGTCGCCTGAGATGGTGCTCTCGATCGAGGACCGCGTGCCTGATCCCGATAAAGAGCGCGATGCCAACAAGCGTGATGGCATGGAGCGGGCGCTGAAATACATGGGCTTGGAGCCGAACAAGGCCATTGCTGATATTCGCATCGACAAGGTTTTCATTGGTTCCTGCACCAATAGCCGTATCGAAGACATGCGTGAAGCTGCGGCTGTGGTGCGTCGTATCGGTGGGCATATTGCTGCGAATGTCAAGTTGGCCTTGGTGGTGCCAGGTTCAGGCTTGGTCAAGGCCCAAGCGGAAGCGGAAGGCTTGCATCTGATCTTCAAGGCGGCTGGCTTTGAATGGCGTGAGCCGGGCTGTTCGATGTGTTTGGCCATGAATGCCGACCGGCTGGAGCCGGGCGAGCGTTGTGCTTCAACCAGCAACCGCAACTTTGAAGGCCGTCAAGGCGCGGGGGGGCGCACCCATTTGGTCAGCCCGGCGATGGCGGCTGCGGCCGCGATGCAAGGTCATTTCGTCGACGTGCGCCGCTTGGCCTGACACGTACAAGGACACACTCATCATGCAAGCCTTTACCGTACATAAAGGGCTCGTGGCCCCCATGGACCGCGAGAACGTCGATACCGACGCGATCATCCCTAAGCAGTTTTTGAAGTCGATCAAGCGCAGCGGCTTCGGTCCGAATCTATTCGATGAATGGCGCTATCTCGATGTGGGCCAGCCCGGGCAAGAGTCGGTGGTGCGCCAGCCTAATCCCGATTTTGTGCTCAATCAGTCGCGCTATACCGGCGCTTCGGTGCTGTTAGCGCGCAAGAACTTTGGCTGTGGTTCCAGCCGCGAACATGCCCCTTGGGCGCTGGAGCAATATGGGTTTCGTGCTCTGATTGCCCCGAGTTTTGCCGACATCTTCTTCAACAACTGCTTTAAGAATGGGCTTTTGCCGATTCAATTGCCTGAGCACGTTGTGGCGCAGCTCTTCGACGAAGTCCACGCTTTTCCGGGCTATCAGCTGACCATTGACCTGCCGCGCCAAGTCATCGTCAAGGGTGACGGCAGCGAGATCGCTTTCGAGGTGCAAGCCTTTCGCAAGTACTGCCTTGTCAATGGCTTCGACGATATCGGCTTGACCTTGCGCCACCAAGACAAGATCAAAGCCTTCGAGGCCGAGCGCTTGGCTAAGATGCCTTGGCTCAATCATCGCCAAGTCGGCTGATTCCACCCTTTGTATTCAAGCTAGTCCATGACCATGAAGATTGCAGTTCTGCCGGGTGACGGCATTGGTTCCGAAATCGTTGCTGAAGCCGTCAAGGTGCTCAAGGCGCTCGATCTTTCTTTTGAAATGGAACAAGCGCCCGTCGGTGGTGCAGCTTATGAGGCGAGTGGTCATCCGCTGCCAGACTCGACCCTGAATCTGGCCAAGGCCGCCGATGCCATCCTGTTTGGTGCTGTCGGTGACTGGAAGTACGACACCCTGGATCGCCCGCTTCGCCCGGAGCAGGCGATCCTGGGGCTGCGTAAGCACCTCGGTTTATTTGCTAACTTTCGCCCAGCGATTTGCTACGAGCAACTCACACACGCTTCTAGTCTGAAGCCCGAACTGGTGGCCGGTCTCGACATCCTGATCATCCGTGAACTGACGGGCGATATCTACTTCGGCCAGCCGCGTGGTCGTCGGATCGCTGTGGATGGGCACTTCCCCGGTGCTGAGGAAGCCTTCGACACCATGCGCTACAGCCGCCCGGAGATTGAGCGCATCGCCCATGTGGCGTTCCAAGCCGCCCGTTTGCGTAGCAAGCGCGTGACCAGCGTGGACAAGGCCAACGTGCTCGAAACCTTCCAGCTGTGGAAGGATGTCGTCACGGAAGTGGCTAAGCAGTACCCCGACGTGGCACTGGATCACATGTACGTCGATAACGCTGCCATGCAATTGGTGCGCGCACCCAAGCGCTTCGATGTGATCGTGACGGGCAATATGTTCGGCGACATCCTTTCGGATGAGGCTTCCATGCTGACCGGCTCCATCGGCATGTTGCCGTCGGCCTCGCTCAATGCGCAGAACAAGGGCCTATACGAGCCAAGTCACGGCAGTGCGCCGGACATCGCCGGCAAAGGTATCGCTAATCCGCTGGCGACGATTCTTTCTGCCGCCATGATGCTGCGCTTCTCGTTGGGTCAAGCTGCTGCTGCTGATCGCATTGAACAAGCAGTCAAGTCGGTGCTGGCTCAAGGCTTCCGCACGGTCGATATTGCCGAAGCAGGGGCCAAAACGGTCGGCACGGCCGTGATGGGCGACGCGGTGGTCGCTGCGTTGGTGGCTCAGGGCTGATACAGAATTCTGATTATTTGTAAAGGAATGAAAATGCAACTCGTAGGTATCGTTGGCTGGCGGGGAATGGTGGGTTCGGTTCTGATGGATCGAATGAAGGAAGAAGGTGATTTTTCACATTTTGAGCCTGTTTTCTTTTCGACCAGTAATGCTGGCGGCGCTGCGCCTGCTATGGCGCGCAATGAAAATACCCTCAAGGATGCTTACGATATTGAAGCGTTGCGGCGCTGTGACATTATTCTGACGGCCCAAGGTGGGGATTACACGACCGAGATTTTCCCCAAGCTGCGCGCAGCTGGTTGGAACGGTCATTGGATTGATGCCGCTTCAACGTTACGGATGAATTCTGATGCTGTGATCGTGCTTGATCCGGTCAATATGCCCGTGATCAAGGATGCATTGGCCCACGGGGGACGCAATTGGGTCGGTGGCAATTGCACGGTCAGTTGCATGTTGTTGGGGGTGGGGGCACTCTACAAGGCCGGTTTGGTCGAGTGGATGAGCACCATGACTTATCAGGCGGCTTCAGGTGGCGGTGCTCAGCACATGCGGGAGTTACTGACTCAATACGGTACGCTTAACGCTGAAGTTCGGTCCTTGTTGGATGATCCTAAGAGCGCAATTCTTGAAATTGATCGCAAGGTGATTGCCAAGCAACGTGGTCTTAGTGCTGAAGAAACCGCCCATTTTGGAGTCCCACTGGGCGGGTCACTGATTCCTTGGATTGACAAGGATCTTGGCAATGGGGCCTCTCGTGAGGAGTGGAAAGGCATGGCTGAGACAAACAAGATTCTCGGCATCGGTGAAGGATTTGCTGCTCCTGCTATTCCTGTGGATGGTTTTTGTGTGCGTATTGGTGCTATGCGTTGTCATAGCCAGGCACTGACGTTCAAGCTTCGCAAGGATGTCCCTGTGGCCGATATCGAGGCCTTGATCGCGCAAGATAATCCGTGGGCAAAGGTCATTCCAAATACCCGCGAAGCCACCTTGGCAGGACTCACACCCGTTGCAGTAACAGGGACACTCAATATCCCTGTGGGCCGCATTCGAAAGCTGGCGATGGGGTCGGAGTACGTGGGTGCATTTACGATTGGTGATCAACTTCTTTGGGGCGCAGCGGAACCATTGCGCAGAATGCTCAGAATTCTTCTTGAGCATTGATTTTCCTGTGTGAAAATCCTTGTTGCCCGTTTGCAACGGGTGTGGGATGGCAGGTCGATCAACAAGCTATCCCGCAGTTCTTGGCTCGGGGCGAAGCTTGTGCTGTTGAGAGCTTGATGCTATCTTCGAAACGAGACTCGTCGTTTTTTATTGAATTTTTCCTACCAACGGACCGGTGAATCGAATGGTTTCACTGTGTACGGGAGACGCTTTGAAAACTAACCCGAAGCAAATTGCGCGTTCGGCACTGAACGAACTAGCTGCCGCTGCCGCACTCACTGCCCTGTTCTGCGCGGCTCAGCCTGCGTGGTCCCTTGGGCTGGGCCGGCTGGTGGTTCACTCCTCTTTGGGGGAGTCCTTGCGTGCTGAAGTGGATGTCACCAGCATCACACCCGATGAGGCCAACAATCTTCGAGTCAGAGTGGCCCCGCCAGACTCTTACCGTGTCGCTGGGATTGATTACAACCCCGTGTTAACGGCTACGGCGGTCTCTCTGCAAAAGCGCGCTGATGGCTCGAATTACTTGCAGATCGTCAGTGACCGGGTGGTTCAAGAGCCTGCGGTGGACGTGATCCTCGAAATGTCGTGGACCACAGGCCGGTTGATGCGCGAGTACACCTTGCTGTTCGATCCGCCTGCGACGACGGCTCAGCTTGCGGCTCCGAGTGTGGCCAATTTGCCGCCGACAGCTCCTTTGGAGCTGCCGCCCTCGTTGTTGCCGACTGCTGCCGCATCAGCTGAGCAGATTCCCGCCGCAGCCGCTTCTGCGCCTGTTGTTGAAGCGCTAGCCTCCGCACCGGAAGCTGCGTCTGCTCCGGTGTTGTCGCAGCCTGTGCCCGAAGATAATGGTTTGCGCACACCTGACCCATCGGTTGCACCTACGCCTCCCACACCGAGCGGTAGCGGTTTGCCGGTGACATCACCTTCTGTGCCCGATGCGCCACCTCCGGTGGTCAGGTCGACTCAGCCCGTTGCACCTCCGACGCCAAAATCACCCAGTGAGTACCGTGTTAAGCGGGGTGATTCGCTGACGGCCATTGCGCATCGCAACATGCTGTCCGGGGTCTCGCTAGAGCAGATGCTGGTGGGTCTTTTCCGTGGCAACGCGCCAGCCTTTGTGGCGGGCAATATGAATCGCCTCAAGTCAGGTGTGCTGATCTCTATGCCAGATCAGGGCCAAGTGGCGGCCATTGATCCGGCACAGGCACGTCAATTGATCCATGTGCAAAGTGCGGATTTCAATGCTTATCGGCAGCGCTTAGCGGCAGCTGTGCCAGCACCTGTCGAGGTCGATACTTCGCGTCAAGCGACCTCCACGGGTAAGGTTCAGACGGAGGTTCAGGATCGACGTCAAGCGGCCGTCACAACGCCGGATCGTTTGACCATCGATAAAAAATCGCCGGCGGGTAAGGGGGGCTCTACCCCTCTGACCCCTGAGGACAAAGTGGCGGCTGAGCGGACGCAGCGTGAAACGGCAAGCCGTATCGATGAACTTGCACGGACTCAGAAAGAGTTGACACGGCTTAGGGCCGAAGCGGCCTCTTCTGGTGACGTGGCTTCTGCTGCCAAACCGGGGACATCTCTGGTTTCGACACCGGCATCGAGTGGCTTATCGGCGAATGCAAAAGCCTCGGATGCGTTGCTTTCTGCTTCGGCCCCGGCTGAAAAATCATCTGCTGCCGCTTCGGCAGGTGGGTTTGCGGCATCCAAAGCGTCTGCCCCTGTGATCACCGGGGGAGCCAGTGCAGCTAGTGGCGCGGCAACACACCGTAGTACACCGGCCTCCGCTGCGAGCGATGCGGGTGAGCCCTCCTTGTTGGATAGCTTGTCTGACAATCCCTACGTTTTGCCTGGGGCTGGGTTGGTCTTGGCTTTGCTTGCTGGCTTGGGGTACTACCGGCTTCGCGGTAAAAGCAAAGATGAAGCGGGGGTGTCGTCCTTTCTAGAAAGTCGTTTGCAACCGGATTCATTCTTTGGTGCCAGTGGTGGGCAGCGGGTTGATACACGGGATGCTGCTGCTGCACCGTCTTCCATGAGCTACTCGCTCAGTCAGATTGATGCCATCGGTGATGTGGATCCTGTTGCTGAAGCGGATGTCTATTTGGCCTATGGACGTGATCTTCAAGCTGAAGAAATCCTCAAAGAAGCCCTGCGCTCCTCACCGGACCGCTTGGCCATTCGTTCCAAATTGCTGGAGGTCTACGCCAAGCGCCGAGATGTCAAGGGCTTTGAGTCCATGGCTGGCGAGCTTTATGGCTTGACCGATGGTCATGGCGAGGAGTGGGTCAAGGCGCAAGAATTGGGCCGTTCGATTGATCCGGAAAATCCGCTCTATGAGCCTGGTGGTCATCCGCAGGGTGGCGGAAGTATGGGAGCCGGTGAGCCTTTGGGCGCAACCACAATGCCTCAGTCCGTGGTCCCCTCGCCATCAAGATTCCAAAATGGGGGGCCATCGCAATCGTCGCGCTCCATGCCGTCTGCACAGGATGATGTTTCGATTGATTTGGATATTTCCGTGCCCAGCGAAATTGGTGATGGCGATGACTTTTTGTCACCGCCACCACGCAGCGCAGCTCCGCTGAAGCCTCCGGCTAACCCGAAAAAGACCACAGAGGCTTCATCATCCTCGTCGCTGAACTTTGGTGGCGGCGGTTCTAGCATCGACTTCAACGCAGATGATTTTGCTGCGTTGCCCAAGATGCCTAGCGTTGAGCCCGTCTCGTTGAACGATGATTCACACAGCCTCGATTTTGGTGCTGTCTCGCTTGATTTCGACTTGCCGCCGAGTGCCACTCCCGCTAAGGGCGTGTCTTCTGAGGATGATGCTGAGTCGAATCCGTGGGTGCGCAAGATCGAACTGGCCGATGAATTCCGTCAGATCGGTGATACCGAAGGTGCCCGAGACATGCTGCTGGAGGTGGTTGAAAAGGCCAATAATCCAACCTTGAAAGCCAGAGCCAAGAGAATGTTGGACTCATTGGGTTGATTCAGCGTCGAATCTGACCTTCTTTCTACTGACCAATTTGCGAAGACACTGGGTGTCTTTTGCAAATTGGTCTTTTTTGTGGTTTGTTCGTGACGAGTTTATCCAGAATTGCGCTTGGTGTTTCCTATCGGGGCTCAGCATATCGGGGCTGGCAGATCCAAAAAGATGGATTGATGACGGTGCAAGGTTGCCTCGAAGAGGCTATCGAGAAATTCACTGAGCATGCTTATCGAACCGTTTGTGCGGGTCGCACCGATGCAGGTGTCCATGCACTTAATCAAGTGGTTCACTTCGATTCAAGTGTCAGTAGAGATACTTTTTCATGGGTTAGAGGGTTGAATGCTTTTTTACCATCGGATATAGCGATTCGTTGGGCGCGTGAGATGGATGCCAAATTTGATGCGCGTAATGCAGCCATCGGTCGTCGGTATCGATATATTTTGTTCGAGTCACCGACCCGGCCGTCCATAGAAAATAGCCTCGTCGGCTGGACTTTCAAACCCGTTGACGTCGATTGCATGCGTGAATCAGCGGCGATGCTCTTGGGTGAGCATGATTTTTCAGCCTTTCGATCCTCGCAGTGCCAAGCAAAGTCACCGATCAAGATCTTGCGAGAAATTCGTATATCTAGAAGAGGTAATTATCTTTTCTTTGATTTTGAAGCATCCGCTTTTTTGCATCACATGGTTCGCAATATCATGGGCTCACTTTTGATGATTGGTTCGGGTGTTAAGCCGCCGGATTGGATGCGAGATATTCTTGTTGCAAAGGATAGAAAACTTGCCGCACCGACATTTTCTCCGGATGGCCTCTATTTTATCGGTCCTCGGTATGAACCGTCTTTTGGTTTGCCAGAAACGGGTTCTGAATTTCAAGATTTATGGGCCTTGGCATGATTCAAAGAACCCGGATCAAGATTTGTGGCATTACCCGAGAAGCCGACTTGGATGTTGCTGTCCAAAGTGGTGCTGATGCTTTGGGCTTTGTTTTTTATGACCAAAGCACGCGTCATGTGTCACTGGATCGGGCCGTTGAGTTGGTACGGCATTTGCCGCCCTTTGTGACCCCCGTGGGCCTTTTTGTCAATGCCAGCCCAGCCTTGATCGAAGAGGCCTGCGAACGCTTGCCAACGCTACTTTTGCAGTTTCATGGTGATGAAACCTCAGAGGCTTGCGAGCGCTATCGGAGGCCCTATGTTCGAGCCGCTCGGATGGCAGCTGATTTTGATTTGTTAGACTTCGCGCGCAAATTTTCTACAGCGCAGGCGGTGCTGCTCGATGCCCACGTCGATGGGTATGGGGGTGGCGGAAAGGTTTTTGATTGGTCGCTGATTCCTTCCGGCGTGGCCCGTCCGGTCGTTTTGTCTGGTGGGTTGAATCCTGCCAATGTGATCGATGGCGTGAGGCACGTTCGCCCTTGGGCCGTGGACGTCAGTTCCGGCGTTGAGGTCGCCAAGGGCATCAAGGATCCCGCGTTGATCCGCCGTTTCTGCGCTGCTGTGCGTGAAGCCGATGAGCTTCAGCAGGTTCAGTAGGCTGCGCAAGCTTCCCAAGATTCACAAGGTTGAGACCATGTTTCATTACGATCAGCCCGATGCCCGTGGGCATTTCGGCGTTTACGGCGGCAGCTTCGTTGCCGAAACCCTCAGCCACGCGCTTGACGAATTGCGCGCTAACTACGACCGTTACCGTGACGATCCAGCGTTTCTGGCCGAATATCGCCGTGAGTTGAAGCACTTTGTGGGCCGACCGAGCCCGATCTATCACGCGGACCGCATGAGCCGCGAAATGGGCGGTGCGCAGATTTACTTGAAGCGCGAAGACCTGAATCACACCGGCGCGCACAAGATCAACAACGTGATTGGCCAAGCGCTGTTGGCCAAGCGCATGGGCAAGCCGCGCGTCATCGCCGAGACTGGTGCGGGCCAGCACGGCGTGGCCACCGCGACCATCTGTGCGCGCTATGGCTTGGAATGCGTGGTCTATATGGGTGCCGAGGATGTCAAGCGCCAGAGCCCGAATGTCTACCGCATGCATCTGCTCGGTGCCAAGGTGGTGCCGGTTGAGTCGGGCAGCAAGACCTTGAAAGATGCGCTGAACGAAGCGATGCGCGACTGGGTGACGAACGTTGAGAACACCTTCTACATCATCGGCACCGTGGCCGGACCGCATCCGTACCCGGCGATGGTGCGCGACTTCCAAGCCATCATCGGCCAAGAATGCTTGACGCAAATGCCCGAGATGATCGGCGCGCCCGACCGTCAGCCCGATGCGGTGATTGCCTGTGTGGGCGGTGGCTCGAATGCGATGGGCATCTTTTATCCCTACATTCCTTTTGAAGGCACACGCCTGATCGGTGTCGAGGCGGCGGGTGAGGGCATGGGCACGAACAAGCATTCGGCCTCGTTGCAGCTCGGCAAGCCTGGCGTGCTGCACGGTAACCGCACCTACATCTTGCAAGATGCCAACGGCCAGATCACCGAGACGCATTCGATCTCGGCCGGTCTCGACTATCCCGGCGTCGGCCCCGAGCATGCCTACTTGAAGGACATCGGCCGGGCCGAATATGTCGGTATCACCGACACAGAAGCCCTTGCAGCCTTTCATTACTTATGTCGTATCGAAGGCATCATCCCGGCGCTGGAGTCGAGCCACGCAGTGGCCTACGCGATGCAGCTGGCCAAAACCATGCGTCCGGACCAGCACATCTTGGTGAATCTGTCCGGTCGGGGCGACAAGGATATCGGCACGGTGGCCGATTTGTCGGGTGCCGAGTTCTATTGCCGGCCGTCGTGCCGAGGCCTGAGCGTCAAGGGAGCCTTCTGATGAGCCGCATTCAAGCCACCTTTGCCCGTCTCGCCGCCGAAGGCCGCAAGGCCCTGATTCCGTACGTGACGGCGGGTGATCCCTACGCCGACATCACGGTCGAGCTGATGCACGGCATGGTCGAAGCGGGCGCCGACGTGATCGAACTTGGTGTGCCCTTTTCTGATCCGATGGCCGATGGCCCGGTGATCCAGCGTGCCAGTGAGCGTGCGCTGCTCAAAAACATCTCGACTGCCGATGTGTTGGCGATGGTGCGCGCTTTCCGCAAGAAAGACGCCACCACGCCGGTGGTGCTGATGGGTTACGCCAATCCGGTCGAGTGCTACGGCCCGGACCGCTTCGTCGATGACGCTAAGGCGGCGGGTGTCGATGGTGTCTTGATCGTTGATTACCCGCCGCAGGAGTGCGAGGTCTTTGCCGCACGGCTGCGCGCTGCCGATATGGATGCGATCTTTTTGCTCGCGCCGACCTCAACCGACGCACGCATGGCCGATGTCGGCCGCATTGCCACCGGCTACGTCTACTACGTTTCGCTCAAAGGCGTGACAGGTGCCGGTCACCTCGACACCGATGCGGTGGCGCGCATGGTGCCGCGCATCCGTGCGCAGGTGAACGTGCCGGTGGGTGTGGGCTTCGGTATCCGTGACGCTGCCACAGCGGTAGCGGTGGCGAAATCCTCCGATGCGGTGGTGATCGGTTCCCGTATCATCCAGCTGATTGAAAACGAGCCGCGCGAGCGGGTGGTGCCGGTAGCTGCCGGTTTCCTCCGCGAGATCCGTGTGGCTTTGGATACGCTCCAAGGAGAAACTGCATGAGTTGGCTCGACAAGCTTCTGCCCCCCAAGATCCAGCGCACCAATCCGAGTGATCGGCGCTCGGTGCCTGAAGGCCTATGGATCAAGTGTCCGTCGTGTGAGACGGTGCTCTATAAGACCGACCTTGAGCAGAATGTGCAGGTCTGCCCGAAGTGCAGCCATCACCACCGCATTGGTGCGCGGGCTCGGCTCAATGCTTTTTTGGACGGTGAGGGACGTTATGAACTCGGCCAAGAAGTGTTGCCTATTGATGCCTTGAAATTCAAGGACAGTCGCAAGTACCCGGATCGACTCAAGGATGCCCTCGAAGCCACGGGTGAGACCGATGCGCTGATTGTCATGGGCGGCTCGGTGATGAGTATCCCCTTGGTGGTGGCGGCTTTCGAGTTCGAATTCATGGGCGGCTCCATGGGGTCGGTGGTGGGTGAGCGCTTTGTGCGTGGCGTCGAAACTGCCATTGAGCAAAAAGTGCCGTTCATCTGCTTCACCTCTACCGGGGGCGCACGCATGCAAGAAGGGCTGCTCTCCTTGATGCAGATGGCCAAGACCAACGCTTCATTGACGCGTCTGGCCAAGGCAAAGCTGCCCTACATCAGCGTGCTGGCGGACCCGACCATGGGTGGGGTTTCGGCCAGTTTTGCCTTTGTGGGTGATGTCGTGATCGCTGAACCCAAAGCTTTGATCGGCTTTGCGGGTCCGCGTGTGATTGAGAACACCGTGCGCGAGAAACTGCCTGAAGGCTTTCAGCGCGCTGAGTTTTTGCTGGGTAAAGGTGCCATCGACATGATTGTTGACCGGCGTGAGTTGCGCGCCACGGTGGCCCGAACTTTAGCCATGTTGCAGCGCCAAAGTGCTGACGCGGTGGCCTGAGTCGGCGGCAAAGCAGTTTCATGTTTCCTTCGAGTCTGGCTGAGTGGCTTGCGCATTGCGAGCGTCTGCATCCCCGAGAAATTGATCTCACCCTCGCACGGGTGGTGCGTTTGCGTGATCGCTTGGGTTTGCATTTTGAGGTGCCTGTTTTTACAGTGGCGGGTACCAATGGCAAGGGTTCAACCTGCGCCATGCTTGAGGCCATCTTGTTGCAGGCCGGCTATCGGGTGGGGGTCTACACCTCGCCCCACTTGGTGCATTTTGAAGAGCGTCTGCGCTTGAATGGCGAGATCGTCAATGCCGAGACATTGTTGCCGCACTTCAAGGCGGTGGAGCTGGCTCGCCAAGCGGGCGGTGAGGCGGTGGAGCTCACTTACTTTGAGTTCACCACCTTGGCCATCCTGCACTGCTTGGCCGCCGAACCCTTGGATGCCGTGGTGTTGGAAGTTGGGCTGGGTGGGCGGCTTGATGCGGTCAATGCCATCGATGCCGATTGCGCCGTGATCACCTGCATCGACATCGACCACAGCGCTTGGTTGGGCTCAGACCGGGAAAGTATCGGGCGGGAAAAGGCCGGCATCATCCGTGCGGATCGGCCGGTCATTCTCTCGGACCCCATGCCTCCGGCCAGTGTGCTGGCCCATGCCCAAGCTGTTGGGGCGGATGTGTGGCTGTTCGGTCGCGATTTCAACTATTCAGGCGATCGCCAGCAGTGGAGCTGGAGCGGTCGTAGTCGCCGCCATAACGCACTGGCTTATCCCGCCTTGCGCGGAGCCAATCAGCTGATCAATGCGTCGGGTGTTTTGGCAGCGTTGGCTGCTTTGCGGGATCGCTTGCCGGTTCCGGCTCAGGCGATCCGCAATGGGCTGGCCATGGTGAACTTGCCTGGGCGCTTTCAGATCGTTCCCGGCCAGCCGACGTTGGTGCTTGACGTGGCACACAACCCCCACGCCGCAGCGGCCTTGGCGCAAAACCTAGATCAAATGGGGTTTTTCCCCCGCACGCTGGCCGTGTTTGGGGCCATGGCCGACAAAGATCTGGAGCATTTGGTCAGCCCCTTGCTGGCTTTGGTCGATGTTTGGCATTGTTGTGATTTGCCCACAGCACGGGCGGCTTCTGCCGATCAACTTGCGGCAGTGATCCACTCCCCCGAGTCGGTGTCAACCGATGGCAACGCCACCCGGGTTCATCGGCATGATTCCCCGCTTGCCGCCCTTCGGGCTGCACTGTCTGAGGCCGACCCCGCTGATAGAATCATCGTCTTTGGCTCTTTCTATACTGTGGGTGGTGTGTTGGAAGCAGGGCTTCCGAGCTTGATGGGCACGCATATCGCGACACCCAAAGCCGGAATCGCCTTGTCTTTGACGGGCTCGCACTGAGTTTCGCTCGCCACCGATCTAGCCCATGGGACTCCTCTCTTTTTTGCAGCGCAAGACCAAGCCGGTTGAACTCGTCAAGTCGGGAGCCGTCGATGTTGCCCAGCTTGAGCACCTAAGGGTGCGCGCTCGGCATCGACTGATCGGTGCTGTGGTGCTTGTCTCTGCGGCTGTTTTGGTACTGCCCCGGGTTTTTGATAGTCAGCCTCGGCCCTTGTCGGCGGGTGCGGGTGTCAAAGTCGAGATGGTGGGCCACCCTGAATCGGCCGCTTCAGCCGCCCCTATGGCTGCCGCTGTGGCAGCTTCTACGGGCGCTATCCCTGCTTCACCCCCCGTGGCTTCTTTCCCCGCCGCCTCTAAGGTTTCACCACCACCACGGGCTTTGGCGGGGGCTGCCAGTGCTACTACTACTACGACCACTACTACTACGGTACCCAAGACCGCAGCATCGCAGCTGCCTCCACCTGCTACGACGCATCGACCGACCAAGACGGAATCAGAGCGTGCCCAAGCGTTGCTGGAGGGGCGTGCCGAGAAAAAAGCTGCGAGCACCTCTGAGGCTGTGGTGCGTTTCTTTGTTCAAGCGGGTGCATTTGAGCAGCCCAGTGCGGCGCATGACATGCATCAGCGTGTGGAGCAATTGGGCCTTGCGGCCCACGAGCAAAACCTCACGACCCCCGCTGGCCGGCGTATTCGAGTGCGGGTCGGACCGTACACCTCGCGCGAAGAGGCCAATGCCGTGATGGCGCGCATGCGTTCAGGTGGATTGCCAGCAGCCATCATGGTGCAGTAAATCGATGGGCTGGATCGATGGAATCATGCTGGCCGTGTTGACCTTGTCCATGGTCGTGGGGATTTTTCGCGGCTTGGTGTTTGAGCTGTTGTCCATGCTGGGGTGGTTGGCGGCATGGCTTGTGGCGCGTCAAGCCGGGGCCACGGCCGGGGCCAAGATCCCTTTACCTATCCATGACCCAGCCATCAGCGCTGCGGTTGGTTTTGCCGTTGTTTTCATCGCGGTCTTGCTGATCGCTCGGCTGTTGACGAGCTTGGTACGTCAAGTCATCCATGCTTCCCCCTTGGGGGCCATCGACCATTGGCTGGGTGCTTTGTTTGGTTTTGCACGGGGTGGGGCGGTGTTGTTGGCGCTGGTCACTTTGCTGGCGATGACACCGCTGAGTCGCCAAGACATCTGGCTTACTTCAGTCGGTATACGTTGGGTGAAGCAGCTTGGCCAAGTGTTTCTGCCTTTGCTGCCTAATTTTTGAAATTTCTGGAACCGAGGGAGTATCGATGTGTGGCATCGTCGGGGTGATTTCTAAGTCGCCCGTCAATCAGTTGATCTATGACGCGTTGTTGTTGTTGCAGCACCGGGGGCAAGATGCCGCCGGGATCGTGACCGCCGTAGGCACCAAGTTCTTCATGCATAAAGCGCGCGGTATGGTGCGCGATGTGTTTCGTACCCGCAACATGCGCTCCCTGCCGGGGACGGTCGGTCTGGGTCAGGCCCGTTACCCCACGGCGGGTAACGCCTACAGCGAGGAAGAGGCCCAGCCGTTCTACGTTAACGCGCCTTTCGGTTTGGTATTGGTGCATAACGGCAATCTGACCAACGCCCATGCGCTCAAGAAAGAACTGAGCGATATCGACCGTCGGCATCTGAACACCGACAGTGATACCGAGGTGCTGATCAACGTTTTGGCCCATGAACTGCAACAGGCGGCGCATGGGTCCACGCTCGGGACGGTCGAGATTTTCAAAGCGGTGAGCGAAGTGCATCGGCGCATCAAGGGCTCCTACGCCGTGGTGGCCCTGATCGCCGGCTACGGCTTGTTGGCTTTCCGCGATCCGTTCGGTATTCGTCCACTGTGTCTGGGTGCCTTGCAGTCGGCTCAAGGCAATGATGAGTGGATGGTCGCTAGCGAATCGGTGGCGCTCGAAGGTACGGGGCATCAGCTGCTGCGTGATGTGGCACCGGGTGAGGCGGTATTCATCGACATGAACGGCACTTTGCACAGTCAGCAATGCGCGGATGCGCCCGTGCTTAACCCCTGCGTGTTCGAGTTCGTCTACTTGGCGCGGCCCGATTCGGTCATCGACGGCATTTCGGTCTATCACGCACGCCTCAATATGGGTGAAACGCTGGCGCAGCGCGTCATCAATACCTTGGCGCCCAATGAGATCGACGTCGTGATTCCGATCCCCGAATCAAGCCGGCCGTCCGCCATGCAGTTGGCGCACCGCTTGGGCAAGCCGTACCGCGAAGGTTTCGTTAAAAACCGCTACGTGGGTCGTACCTTCATCATGCCGGGGCAAAGCGTGCGCAAGAAGAGCGTGCGCCAAAAGCTCAACGCCATCGGTATGGAGTTCAAGGGCCGCAATGTGTTGCTGGTCGATGACTCGATCGTGCGTGGTACCACCAGCCGCGAGATTGTGCAGATGGCCCGTGAAGCGGGTGCCAACAAGGTCTACATGGCTTCGGCCGCACCGCCGGTGCGTTTTCCCAATGTCTACGGCATCGACATGCCGACCAAAACCGAGTTGATTGCCCACGGCCGAACACTCGAAGAAATTCGGGACTACATCGGCTGTGATGCCCTGATTTATCAAGATGTGGAGGCGATGAAGCGCGCTGTCTCGGTGCTCAATCCCGCTCTGACGGGCTTTGAGGCGTCGTGTTTTGATGGCCACTACATCACCGGCGATGTGACGGTCGAGGATTTCACCGCCATGCAAACCCAGCGCGCTGCCCAGCCCCAAGAAGAGGATGCTGCGCAGCACTCCCGGCTGGCGCTGCAAAACGCAGTGGATTGAGAACAAGACTGAAAATAAGAAGGACATCCCATGAGTCGTTCCACCCAAGAGCCTGGGCGGTTGCCCCGGGTGCTGTTGCCGCAAGATGCGCGCAGCGAAACCATTGCGGTACGCGAAGGGCTGCCAGCCACCCCCTGGGGTGAGAACTCTGAAGCGCTGTTCTTGACCAGCAGCTTCGTGCATCCGGACGCGGCCACGGCCGCAGCGCGCTTTGCCAACGAAGAAGAGGCCTTCGTCTACAGCCGCTTCACCAATCCGACCACCATGATGATGGAGCGCCGACTGGCGGCGCTCGAAGGCACCGAAGCCTGCATCGCTACCAGCAGCGGCATGGCCGCCATCATGTTGCTGGTGATGGGGCTGCTCAAGGCCGGCGACCATGTGGTGTGCTCGCAGAGCGTCTTTGGTTCGACCATTCGCCTTTTGCAGGGTGAATTCGGCAAGTTTGGGGTGCAGACCACGTTTGTCTCGCAGACCGATGTCGGTGCTTGGCAGGCCGCCGTCCAGCCCAACACCAAGCTGTTTTTTGCCGAAACGCCAAGTAATCCGCTCACCGAGGTTTGCGATATCCGCGCCTTGGCCGATGTGGCGCATGGCGCAGGGGCCTTGCTGGCGGTGGACAACTGCTTTTGCTCACCGGCCTTGCAGCAGCCCGCCAAGTTGGGCGCGGATGTGATCATCCATTCGGGCACCAAGTACCTCGATGGCCAGGGGCGCGTGGTGGCGGGTGCTGTTTGTGCCTCGCAAGCGCTGATCGACACCAAGTTCATGCCCGTGATGCGTTCGGCTGGCATGTGCTTGTCACCCTTCAATGCATGGGTCGTGCTGAAGGGGCTGGAGACGCTGACGATTCGTATGCAGGCCCAGAGCCGTGCTGCGTTTGAATTGGCCGCGTGGTTGGAGGCCCAACCCCAAGTAGCGCGCACCTATTACCCCGGTTTGGCGTCGCATCCACAGCACGCGCTGGCCATGGCGCAGCAAAGTGGTCTGGGTGGCGCGGTGGTGAGCTTCATCGTGCGCGGTGACCGTCCCGAAACGGGGCGCACCCACGCTTTTACGGTGATCGATGCGACCCGTATTTGCTCGATCACCTCCAATCTGGGTGACACCAAAACCACCATCACCCATCCGTCGAGCACCTCGCACGGCCGGCTGAGCGAAGACCAGCGCCTGGCTGCTGGGATCACGCAGGGCATGATCCGCGTCGCTGTCGGCTTGGAACACATCGAAGACTTGAAGGCTGACCTCGCGCGCGGCCTCGCCCTGATTTGAATCTGTCATGACCCAAGTACGTACTCGTTTTGCCCCGTCGCCCACCGGCTTCATCCACCTCGGCAACATCCGCTCGGCGCTGTATCCATGGGCTTTTGCCCGGGCCACCGGCGGCGTGTTCGTCCTTCGCATCGAAGACACCGATGTTGAACGCTCTTCCCAGGCGGCGGTTGATGTGATCGTTGAGGGCATGAAGTGGCTCGGTCTCGATCACGACGAAGGGCCGTTCTATCAGATGCAGCGCATGGCGCGCTACAAAGAGGTGCTGGCACAGTTGCAGCAGCGCGGTGCGGTTTATCCCTGCTACATGAGCACCACTGAACTCGATGCGCTGCGCGAACGCCAAATGGCCGCCAAGGAAAAGCCGCGCTATGACGGCACTTGGCGGCCGGAAGAAGGCAAAGTCTTGCCGCCCGTGCCCGAAGGCGTGCTGCCGGTGCTGCGCTTCAAGACGCCGCAAGGCGGTTCGGTGGTCTGGGAGGATAAGGTCAAGGGCCGCATCGAGATCAGCAATGACGAGCTCGATGATTTGGTGATCGCGCGACCCGATGGCACGCCGACCTACAACTTCTGCGTCGTGGTCGATGACATCGACATGGCGATCACGCACGTGATCCGGGGTGATGACCACGTCAACAACACGCCGCGCCAGATTCATATCTTCCGTGCGCTCGGGGTTGAGCCGCCGATCTATGCCCACCTGCCCACGGTGCTGAACGAGCAGGGCGAAAAGATGAGCAAGCGCCACGGTGCCAAGCCAGTGACGCAGTACCGCGAAGAAGGTTATCTGGCCGATGCCGTGGTGAACTATCTGGCCCGCTTGGGCTGGAGCCATGGTGACGACGAGATCTTCAGCCGCGAAAAACTGGTTGAGTGGTTCAACTTGGATCATCTTGGCAAGAGTGCCGGTCAGTTCGACGAAGCCAAGCTGCGCTGGGTCAACGCCCAGCACATGAAGAGCTGTGACAACGCTGTGTTGGCTGGCTTGGTGGCGGCGCAGTTGGAGCGTCGTGGTTTGACGGTGACGGTTGATGAGCGTTTGGCTGCGATGTGTGCGCTGTTCAAAGACCGTTGCAGCACCACGGTTGAGCTGGCCGAGTGGCTCTCGATCTACTTCAGTGATGTGCAGCCCAGTGAGTCTGATCTGGCCCAGCACGTGAACGAGGCATCGCGCCCGGCCTTGGCGGCCTTGCGAGATCGCCTGCTGGCCTTGCCCGCTTGGGACAAGGTGAGCATCAATCAGGCGATCAAGGAAACCATCGGCGAATTCAAGTTGAAGATGCCGCAATTGGCCATCCCGCTGCGTGTTTTGGTGTGCGGTCGAGCGCAGACGCCCTCCGTGGATGCCGTGCTTGAGCTCTTTGATAAAAAAATCATCGAACAGCGCTTGCAAAGCATTTAAAAATTTGCCATAATTTCGTTCTCGCTTGAACAACGAGATGCTTCCGAGGGGGTATAGCTCAGCTGGGAGAGCGCTTGCATGGCATGCAAGAGGTCAGCGGTTCGATCCCGCTTACCTCCACCAACAAAGCGTTTTGAAGTTCAAGTATGAAGGTTTAGACCCCTTCGTCTAGAGGCCTAGGACACGACCCTTTCACGGTCGGTACAGGGGTTCGAATCCCCTAGGGGTCGCCACTGCGGAGTGGTAGTTCAGTTGGTTAGAATACCGGCCTGTCACGCCGGGGGTCGCGGGTTCGAGTCCCGTCCACTCCGCCAAGAATTTGTTTGTTTGATAGACCCCTTCGTCTAGAGGCCTAGGACACGACCCTTTCACGGTCGGTACAGGGGTTCGAATCCCCTAGGGGTCGCCACTGCGGAGTGGTAGTTCAGTTGGTTAGAATACCGGCCTGTCACGCCGGGGGTCGCGGGTTCGAGTCCCGTCCACTCCGCCATATATTGCAAAGCAAAGCCACCTAAGGTGGCTTTTTTTATGTCGTTTTATCTTCAAACATGCACTGTGATGCGATGACGCAGGTGCAGCATGAGGGCGTCTTGGCGCGGCAGACATGTCGGCCATGAAGCAAAAGCCAGTGATGCGCGTTCATCATGAAGGCTTTGGGCACGCAGGCCATCAGCTTGGCTTCGACCTCATGGGGTGTCTTGCCGGGCGCAAGACCTGTTCGGTTGGCGACGCGGAATACGTGGGTGTCTACGGCGAGGGTGGGCTCGTTAAAGACAATGTTCAAAATGACATTGGCGGTTTTTCGGCCAACACCTGGAAGTTTTTCAAGCGCTTGTCTGGTGGAGGGCACAGCGCCTTGATGCTGATCGACCAACATTTTAGCGGTGGCGATGATGTGGCGTGCTTTGCTTTTATATAAGCCAATCGACTTAATATAAAGTTCAAGTTCTTCTTGGCTTATCTTAGATAAGGTTTCAGGTGTTTTATATTTTTTGAATAAAGCGGGCGTAACCTTATTGACGCTCACATCTGTCGCTTGGGCCGACAAAATAACAGCCACAAGGAGTTCAAAAGGAGAGTTGTATGTGAGTTCTGTGATGGGATTTGGATTATTTTTTGATAGTTGTTCAAACAAGTATTGTATATTGGCTGCATTCATGATGATGTGTATGGAGTCTGCTGTGATCAGTGAAGAGTTGCGTCAGTGGGTGGCGGAACAACAACGCCAAGGAGTATCCAAAGAAGGGATGCTTCGGTCCATGTTGAGCAGTGGATGGCAAGAGCCCATGGCTGAGCAAGTGTTGACGACCCTGCTTGCTGCTGTGCCGCCGCAGCCCGAGCCATCTCCTTGTCCAGAGCCGGATTTGTCATCGTGGCCATCAAGTTTGACGGTGGGTGAGCATACCGTCGAGGTCTTGCTGAGTTTGAAGCAACCCAGAGTGGTGGTGTTCGGGCATTTTCTTTCGGATGACGAATGTGACGAGCTGATCAGCTTGGCTCAGAGCCGGTTGCAGCGCTCGGAAACGGTGGATGAGAAAACGGGTGGCAGTGCCGTCCATGAAGCCCGAACCAGTGAGGGGATGTTTTTCTCGCGTGGTGCAGCCCCTTTGATTGAGCGTATTGAAGCCCGTATTGCTGCCTTGATGCATTGGCCTGTAGAAAATGGTGAAGGCCTGCAAATCCTGCGCTATCGTCCGGGGGCGCAGTACAAACCGCATTACGACTATTTTGATACCAGTTTACCCAGCACCTCTGCCATTCTGCGTCGAGGAGGGCAACGCTTGGGGACATTGGTGATGTATCTCAATACACCTGCGCAAGGTGGATCCACCTCATTTCCTGATATTGGTTTGGATGTCTTGCCGCGCAAGGGCAGTGCGCTCTTCTTCAGTTACCCGATAGCATCCACGGCAAGTCTGACCTTGCATGGGGGCAGTGAAGTTCTGGCGGGTGAGAAGTGGGTTGCTACCAAATGGTTGCGCCAAGCTCGCTTCGATTGACGTAGCCCCTAATTGTTGGTCTCTGTCGTTCCAGAAGCCTCAATTCATTGGCACAATCGGACGAGCGATGGTTCACGCCGTCAGTTTCTACAACTCTTCCGAGTTCAAAATGAAAAAACAGATCATTGCCGCTTTGGTGGTGCTTTATTCGGCGGTTGGGGTTGCACAAACCTCGCCGTTGCCGCCTTTGCAACCACCGGCCCCGACCGCTCCGTATCGGACGCCGCAGCCTTTGCCGTCGAGCCCGACCTTAGGCGCGATGCCCGCGCCGGCACCATCGCCGGCACCCGTTTTTTTGCCGCCGCCGGATCGGCGCGCCGCTACAGATCGAAAAGGTGAGGGCTTTGCCACACCATCCCACGCTCGTGAGAGCGTGACGCATTCAGAGGCGCGTGCTTCGCGGCATACTGGCAAGCATGCTAAGCGCCATGCCGTAAAGCAGCATGACGAAGCTGTGACGAAAAAGTCAGGCAAGAAGAAATCTAGCCACGTTCATGCAGGTAAGAAAGTCAAGAAGAGTTCGGCAGAGAAGGCCGCCCACAAGGCTGCCATGCACCACCGAGCTGCTTCTAAGCACCCCCAGCGGACAACAACACCTGCCGCTGACCAACGCAATGACGGTTCCTCGCCTTGACATTCTCACAGGACGATCAGTTTCGATTACTTTGGGGTATGCGATGAAATACACAACCAAACTTCTGACGCCTTTGGTGGCCTTGTGTCTGACGGCTTGCGGCTCGATGCCTTGGGATGATGAGCCGACGGATCCGCCGCCACCCGTGCAAGAGCCGCTGTCTACCCCGGTGGCGACCGTGGAAGCTCCGTCGCCACCTGTGGTGCCTGAGTTGCAAGTCCCGCCGACAGGCAGCTTGGCGGCGCAGCCATCCTTGCAAGTGCCCGATGCTGATGCCCCCGCGCCCGTCAAACAGGCCGCGTCGCCGGTCGTTTTGGCCAAGACGCCTGCACACCTTGACCCTCAAAGCGCCATCATCACGGAACGTAGCGTGTTTTTTGACTTTGACCGTTTCGCAGTTCGCTCAGATTTCTCAGCGATTGTTGAGCGGCATGGCAAGTATCTGGCTGCCAATCCGCCCGTCCGTGGTGTCCGTGTGGAAGGCCATACCGATGAGCGCGGCAGCACCGAGTACAACTTGGCTTTGGGCCAAAAGCGCGCGCAAACCATCGCTAGCGCTTTGAAGTCCTATGGTGCGCAGGATAGCCAGCTGGATGTTTTCAGCTACGGCGAAGAAAAGCCCCGCGTCAAGGGCCATAACGAAGCTGCGTGGTCACAAAATCGTCGCGTGGATATTGCGTATCCGACGCGTTGAGCAGAAACGCTATAGTTTCTGATACAGGCCTTCGGGCCTGTATTTTTTTGATCAGAAAAAATCGAAAAGATAAGCAGGGAATACCCTTGGTGTGAAAAGCATCACGGGTCAGCTGATGGTCAGAGTTCCTGCCTAGACTCGACCGCGCTGGATTTGGCTCTTTTTTTGGCAGAGCCTTTCTTTTCTGTGACCGAAATCAACGAGGAGCGTGGCATGACAGACCCCGTAGTTGCCCGAATCAGGGATAACCCCAAGTATAAAGAATTGAAAGCCAAGCGGACATCCTTTGGATGGTGGCTGACTCTCGCAATGATGATTGTTTATTACGGTTTCATTGCGTTGATCGCTTTTAATAAAGGGATTCTCGCGCATCCCCTCAGTGCAGAGGGTGTGACCACGGTCGGTATTCCGATCGGTTTTGGCGTCATCATCTTCACGATCGTGATTACCGGCGTGTACGTGCGCCGTGCTAATACCGAGTTCGATGCGATCAACGAGCAACTGCTGAAGGAAGCCAACAAATGAGCCGCATGACCAAAATTCTGGCCGCAGCGGCAGCTTTTCTGGCCGTGGGTGGTGCTTTTGCTGCTGGGGCCGACCTCGGTCAAGCCGAAAAGCAAGCCACCAACTGGACCGCGATTCTCATGTTCGGTGCCTTCGTGGTGGGCACGCTGTTCATCACCAAGTGGGCCGCAGCCAAGACCAAATCGGCGGCTGACTTCTACACCGGCGGTGGCGGCATCACCGGGTTCCAAAATGGCTTGGCCATTGCTGGCGACTACATGTCGGCCGCTTCGTTCTTGGGTATTTCTGCTGCGGTGATGGCCAACGGCTATGACGGCTTGATCTACTCCATCGGCTTTTTGGTGGGCTGGCCCGTCATCACCTTCTTGATGGCAGAAAAGCTGCGTAACCTCGGCAAGTTCACCTTTGCTGACGTTGCTGGCTACCGTTTCCAGCAAGGTCCGATCCGCGCTTTTGCGGCAGCCGGCACGTTGGTGGTGGTCGCCTTCTACCTGATCGCCCAGATGGTGGGTGCCGGTCAGTTGATCAAGCTGCTGTTCGGCATGGAGTACTTCTATGCCGTGATCATCGTTGGCGCGCTGATGATGGTTTACGTGTTGTTTGGTGGCATGACCGCGACGACTTGGGTGCAGATCATCAAGGCTTGCTTGCTGCTGGCAGGTGCGTCCTTCATGGCATTCATGGTGATGTTGCAGTTTGGTTTCAGCCCTGAAGCCCTGTTTGCAGCTGCCGTCAAGGTCAAGGAAAGCGGTGCGCTCAAGGGCTTGCTGGCTGAAGCCCTGAAGACCAACCCGGACGCCACAGCGGCCACGGTGGCTGCGGCTGCTGCTGCCAAGGGCCTGTCGATCATGGGCCCGGGCAACTTCGTCAAGGACCCGATCTCGGCCATCTCCTTTGGTATGGCTTTGATGTTCGGTACCGCTGGTTTGCCGCACATCCTGATGCGTTTCTTCACGGTGCCTAACGCCAAGGAAGCGCGTAAGTCGGTGTTCTGGGCCACCACCTGGATCGGCTACTTCTATGTGCTGACCTTCATCATCGGTTTCGGTGCCATCGTTTTGGTGTCCACCAATCCTGAGTTCTTGGATGCCAAGGGCGTTCTGAAGGGTGGCGGCAACATGGCTGCGATCCACTTGGCCAATGCGGTCGGTGGCAACGTGTTCTTGGGCTTCATCTCGGCCGTGGCTTTCGCAACCATCCTCGCGGTGGTGGCTGGTCTGACTTTGTCGGGCGCGTCGGCGGTGTCGCATGACATCTACGCCACCTTGGTCATGAAGGGCAAGGCCGACAGCGCTTCGGAGCTGAAGGTTTCGCGCATCACGACCATCGTGTTGGGCATCATCGCTGTGGTGCTGGGCTTGGCTTTCGAGAAGCAAAACATCGCCTTCATGGTGTCGTTGGCCTTCGCGATTGCGGCTTCGGCCAACTTCCCGGTGCTCTTCATGAGCGTGCTGTGGAAGGATTGCACCACCAAGGGTGCTGTGACGGGTGGCTTCTTGGGCCTGATCTCGTCGGTGGGTCTGACCGTTGTGTCGCCTTCCGTGTGGGAAGCTGTGCTCGGCAACCCCAAGGGCTCGGCCTTGTTCCCCTACACCTCGCCGGCGCTGTTCTCGATGACCATCGCTTTCGTGGGGATCTGGATCTTCTCGTTGCTTGACCGCAGCGCGAATGCCACCCAAGAACGTGCTGATTTCGAAGCTCAGCAAATCCGTTCGGAAACCGGTTTGGGCTCCTCCGGCGCTTCGGGTCACTGATCTGATGTCGCTCTAGCCGCGAGGCTAGTATGAAAAACCCGGGGCTTGCCCCGGGTTTTTTTATGCGCGCTTGACCCAAAAGATCAGCGCCCCAAGAGTCGGCGCAACTTCAAAAACGCCATCCCGGCCATCACGGCGTCGTTGATGGCGTCGTGCGCTTCGCGTTCGGGCAGCTCAAGCTCATTCATCAGCGTTGAGAAGCGCAAGTCGATGTTGCCGCCTTGCTCATGGGCTGGGCGTTGGCGGTTCTTGTAGTCGTAGTACATCGACGAGACCTCACAGCGCTGGTGCGGCAGGGGCACGCCCAGCATCGGCCAGAGCACGCGGTTGATCATGGCCACGTCAAATTCGAGGTAATAGCCCACCAGCGGGCGGCTGCCGATGAACTCCAGCAACTGCATCATCGCGTCCTCGGGGTCCAAACCTTGAGCCAGATCCTGTTCGCGCAGGCGGTGGATACGCACACTTTCGGCCGAGACCGTGCGCGAAGGCTTGATCAGCAGCTCCAGTCGCTCGCTGGTCATGATGCGGTTGCCCTTGATGACCACCGCGCCAATCGAGATGATCTCGTCTCGGCCCACGTCGAGGCCGGTGGTTTCGCAGTCCAGCGTGACCCATTCGTTCTCGGGCGGGGGGTCGTACATGAAGCGAAAACGCTCATCGGCCAAGTGATAAAGCAGCCAACCGCGTCGAATCGCTTGCCACCAAGTGTTGAACATGATGGCGCTCCTCAGATCGACTCAAGGTGATAGCGGTGATGCAGCATCGCCTTGAAGCGCTTGACCACACCGAGCGTGTCTTTGAGCAAATCGCGGTCCAAGCTGCTTAGCTTGTCCACTTGGATGCCGCCTTCAAGCGGTCGCCCCGTTTCCTGCGCTTCCAGACCGACTTTGAGCTTCAAGGCCATGAAGAAGTTCAGGCTGTCGATCAAGTCGGTGGCCATATCGGGCGGCAGTTTGCCGATCTTCACCAGGGCTTCGATGCGGTGTGCGGTGCTGGTTTGGCTGAGTTGATATTCAAGCGCCAAGCTGCGGATGCCGTGAACCACGGGGAACGTGCCCGATTTCTTCAAGTCCAGCAGCTCTTTGCCCGCTGAATCGCCCAGCAGCAGCAGGCGATTCCACCAGCCGCTGCTGTTTGAGAACGCCTCAACGGCCGAGGCAAAGCGGCTCAGCAGCGCGGCGTTGTTGGTCGCGAGGCGATAGAGCTCGCCGCGCACTTGGGTCAGCAGGCCGGTGTCGCCGCAGACGGCGTGCGAATCCATAAAAATGGCCAGCGTCATCACGTTGTCCGGGTCGGGGTTTTGCAGCCAGCGGCGCACGGTTTGTGAGAACTCAGCCACCGACTGCCGCCAGACCGGGTTGCTGATCATGATGTTGCCCGGGCAGGTCGGGAAGCCAAACTCGATCAAGGCGGCGCTAAAACGCTCGGCCAAAGCCGGCAGATCGTGCGGACAGATGTAGCCGTCGCGCAGGATCAGGCCGTTGTCTTGGTCGGTTTTTAAGAGCTGTTCGCCGCGTCCTTCGCTGCCCATGACGAACAAGCAGCTGTTGGCGATCAAATCTGGCGGCGCGATCAGTTGCCAGGTGCGCTCCAGCAATTTGGCGTTCAGCTCTTGTACCAGTCGAGCGATCTGCGCCACCTTGGTGCCGCCCCGAAACAGCAGCGAAATCAGGCGCGTAATCTGTTCAGCCGCTTGTTTGAGCGTCTCAATCTGGTCGGCTTCCATGATCTGCAACGAGATCAAGTACGAGTGGTTCGACAAAAAGCTCAGCAGATCAAGCTGGTGCAGGATGCCGATGATGCGTTCGTCGTCGGCCACCACCAGCCGGTGGATTTGGTGGCGAATCATCAGGGCCAGGGCGTCAAACAGATGGTCGGCCGGGTGGACGGTGATCAGCTCGAAGTTGGCCAGCTCGCGCACCGCCAATTGGTGCAGCGGCGTGCCGTTCAAGATGGCCGCTTGCAAGCCGGTGTTGGTGAACACGCCCACGCGCGGCGGGTTGACGCGGTGGTCTTGCACCAACACGCAGTTGGTGCGGTGCTCATGAAAGGCGCGCGCCACCGAGACGATGTCGGTATCGGCATCCACCATGTGCGCCGGCCGGATGAACGCCTGCTCGACTTGCGCCATGGTCAGCGACTGCAATTCGTGCTGGCTTTGGCGCTCTGAAAGCGCGGTGAGTTTGCGGGTCAGATCCGAGAAGAGCAGGGCACCGAAGGTCGCATTGCTGGAGATCAGATCGCTCACCGCTTGCTTCGAGAGCTGGTACGCCACCACTTCTTCAGCGGCCACAAAACGCCCACTCACCTTGCCCGCGACCAAGCCCCGACCATCAAAACTGTCGTCCGGCCCGAAGGTGGTGATGAGTTCATCGCCCTCAAACTGCTGCACGTAGCCCTTGATGATCACAAACAGGTGCGTTGGCTGCACCCCCGGCTCAAGAATCGCCTCGGCCTCGCGAAAGTAGCCAATATCCAAGCTATTGCGCACCAACTTGCGTTCTTCGTTGGTCAAGCAATCGAAAGGAGAGATCGAAAAATTAAAAGCACTCGGCATGACACCCCATCCTCAAACCCCGCCGCATCCGCAGTGACGCGC
>NZ_JBYSVC010000018.1:0-39030 GCF_057922285.1 Leptothrix toolikensis (SeqCode) | reverse complement strand
ACAGCATGTCCGGCCCAGTAGCCGAAGAGATAGCCCAACGCAGCGCTGCACGTCATGAACAGCACGGCCCGGATCAGACGTGTCACCCCCATCGTCATCAATAAGAATCGTGGGGCAACGAGCGCAAGAAGCGGTAGCCCACACCGCGCACGGTGTCGATCAGCGCGGCACAATCCGCCGCCGCCAAGGCTTCTCGCAGCCGCTTGACATGGACGTCGATGGTGCGCTCTTCAATCTCGACTTGATCCCCCCAGACCCGGTCCAGCAACTGCGCACGACTGTGGACCCGCTCGGGGTAGCTCATGAGATAGCGCAACAAGCGGAACTCCGTGGGGCCTAATTTAAGTTCTTGTCCACCCCGGGTCACACGCACGGTGGCGGGATCAAGCCGTAAACCAGCCACTTCCAGCACCACATCCGAGGCCTCAGGCGAGCGCCGCCGCAACACAGCGCGGATGCGCGCTTGCAGTTCATTGATCGAAAAAGGCTTGACCAGATAATCATCGGCCCCAGCATCCAGCCCTGCGACTTTGTCGCTTTCTTCGGAGCGCGCAGTGAGCATGATGATGGGCAGATGCCGGGTGCGTACATCCGCACGCCAGCGTCTGGCCAACGACAAGCCACTTTGGCCCGGCAACATCCAGTCCAGCAAAATCAGATCAGGCAGTGTCGCGTCCAGATGGGCGGTGGCTTCGCGCTCATCGCGGGCCAAAAGCACCTCAAAACCGGCATGCCGCAAGTTGATGGCGATCAGGGCCGCGATGGCGTACTCGTCTTCGACGACGAGGATGCGACTCATGCCTTGAGCTCCACCACCATCTCAACGCACCAAGGACTCGACCGCATCGGGTGAGTTGTGGCGCACGTCCTTGCCCTTGACGATGTAGATGATCTGTTCGGCAAGATTCTTGGCGTGATCACCGATGCGCTCAATGGCCTTGGCCACGAACACCAAGTCGATGCTGGCCGAAATGGTGCGCGGGTCTTCCATCATGTAGGTGATGAGCTTGCGCATCAGCCCTTCAAATTCTTGGTCGATTTCGTGATCCTGCTTGAGCACCTGCAAGGCTTGCTGGGTGTCGAGGCGCGCAAAAGCATCCAAGGCGCGGTGCAGCAAGGCGGAGGCCAAGCTCGCTTCAAAGGACAAGTCAGTGATGGGCATGCGCATGCGCCCAATCACGCCGACATCAATAAGGCGCTGCACGGTGTGCGCAATACGGGCCGCTTCATCGCCCACCCGCTCTAGATTACCCACGGTCTTGGAAATGGCGATCAACAAGCGCAGGTCGCGGGCCGTGGGTTGGCGACGCGCAATGATGGTCTGGAGATCGCGGTCAATCTCAATCTCAAGCTGATTGACACGCACTTCACCCTGGAGAACCAGCGAGGCCAATTCTTGGCTGAACTCGGTCAAAGCACGGATGGACTGATTCACCTGGGATTCAACCAAGCCGCCCATTTCAAGCACGCGGGTCGAGATGGCACTGAGCTCGCTATCGAACTGGGTGGAAAGATGTTTATCGCTCATGGTGGTCGGTAAGGGACGGGGCTCAGCCAAAACGGCCGGTGATGTAGTCTTCGGTTTCTTTGCGCTGCGGCTTCATGAACAAATCGTTCGTCGGCCCAAACTCGATCAAGTCCCCCAAATACATGTAGGCGGTGTAGTCGGACGAACGCGCCGCTTGCTGCATGTTGTGGGTCACGATCACGACGGTGTAATCGCTCTTGAGCTCGTCGATCAGCTCCTCAATCTTGCCCGTTGAGATCGGGTCCAGCGCCGAACACGGCTCATCCAAGAGCAAAACTTCCGGTTTGATCGCAATACCGCGCGCGATACATAGCCGTTGTTGCTGCCCCCCCGACAAGCCAGAACCACTCTGGCCCAGTTTGTCCTTCACTTCATTCCACAAGGCGGCTTTTTTGAGCGCCCACTCGACACGCTCGTCCATTTCGACGCGCGGCAAGTTCTCGAACAGGCGCACGCCAAAAGCGATGTTGTCGTAGATCGACATCGGAAAGGGCGTGGGCTTTTGGAACACCATGCCCACCCGGGCACGGATCAGCGACACATCATCGCGGCTGCTCAAGATGTCTTGGCCATCCAGCAACACCTGACCTTCAGCGCGTTGCTCCGGATAGAGCTCGAACATGCGGTTGAAGGTGCGCAGCAAAGTGGATTTGCCGCAGCCTGAAGGGCCAATGAACGCGGTCACTTTTTTCTCAGGAATATCCAGATGGATGTTCTTGAGAGCATGAAAGTGGCCGTAATAGAAGTTCAGATCGCGAACCTTGATCTTGGTCCGCTCCCCGGCTTGGGCTGATTCGGTGCTCAACGTCATGTCAGTGCGAAAGTTGCAGAAGGTTGAGGACTCAGTGCTTGTTGCGAAGCAAGGTGCGCGCCAGGATGTTGAGTAACAACACCCCCGTGGTGATCAACAACACCCCCGCCCAAGCGAGCTTTTGCCAATTCTCGTAAGGGCTCATCGCAAATTTAAAAATCGTGACCGGCAGCGTGGCAATCGGCTCAGCCAGATTGGTGGTCCAGAATTGATTGGACAAGGCCGTAAAGAGCAAGGGCGCGGTCTCGCCTGAAATACGGGCCACCGCCAACAACACCCCGGTCAAAACGCCAGCACGGGCTGATTTGAGGGTGATCGACAGAATCACTTTCCATTTGGGCGTGCCCAAGGCGTAAGCAGCTTCTCGCAGCGCACCGGGGATCAAATTGAGCATGTTCTCGGTGGTACGGATCACCACCGGGATGACGATCAACGCCAGCGCAAAAACCCCGGCAAACCCCGAAAAGCTCTTCACCCGCGCCACCCAAACGGTGTACACAAACAAGCCAATCACGATCGACGGGGCCGAAAGCAAGATCTCGTTGATAAAGCGAGTCAGGCGTCCGATAAAACTACGCCGGCCATATTCAGCCAGATAGATGCCCGCCAGCAAACCGATGGGTGTACCGATCAGCGTCGCCAAAGTCACAATGCTCAGCGAGCCAAAAATCGCATTGGCCAAGCCACCCACTTCAGCCTGCGGTGGGGGCGTCATCTCGGTAAAGATGGCCAGATTCAGCCCTTCGATGCCCAGCTGCAAGGTCTCAAACAAGATCCAAGCCAGCCAGAACAGGCCAAAAATCATGGCAGCCACCGACATGCTCAGTGCAAGCACGTTAACGAGCTTGCGCCGGCGATGCATCGCCAGCCGCCCCGCCAAGGTGGGGTCCAGTGCCGGTGTACTCATCACAGCCCTTCCCTTTTCTTAAGCTGACGCAGCAGCAGCTTGGACGCAATCAGCACCACAAAGGTGATGAAGAACAGAATCAGACCCAGATAGATCAAGGAGGCCTGATGCAGCCCTTCATTGGCCTCCGCAAACTCATTGGCCAACGCTGATGTGATGCTGTTGGCTGCCTCAAAAAGCGAAATCGAGTTGAGCTGGTTCATGTTGCCGATCACAAACGTCACGGCCATCGTCTCGCCCAAAGCGCGCCCCAAGCCCAGCATGATGCCGCCGAGCACACCGCTCTTGGTGTAGGGCAGAACCACTTTCCAGATGACTTCCCACGTGGTCGAACCCAAACCGTAGGCCGACTCTTTGAGCATCGTCGGGGTGACCTCAAACACATCCCGCATCACCGAGGCGATGAAGGGAATGATCATGATGGCCAGCAAAATACCGGCGGCCAGCAAACCCAACCCCACCGGCGGACCTTGGAACAACGCCCCCAAGCCCGGCACCTTGCCCAAACTGGCTTGCAAGGGCTGCTGGACATACTGCGCCAGCAACGGACCAAAAACCAGCAAGCCCCACATGCCATAAACGATGGAAGGCACCGCCGCCAGCAGCTCGATGGCGATGCCCAAGGGGCGACGCAACCAAGACGGGGACAACTCCGTCAAAAACAAAGCGATGCCAAAGCTCACCGGCACCGCGATCAACAAGGCGATGGCCGAGGTCACCAAGGTGCCCACGATCATCACCAAGCCGCCGAAATGTTCGTTGACCGGATCCCACTCTGCACGGAACAAAAAGCTCAGGCCGTACTCGCGAATCGCCGGCATCGCACCGATCACCAACGAGACAATGATCGCCGCCAGCATGGCCAGCGTCAGCCATGCGGCACCCGTTGCCATGAAGGCAAAGATTCGGTCCGGCCAGCGTGAAAAACGACGCCGCGTCACAGTCCCCGTACGGGATGGCGCACGATCCATCGGGAAATCCTCAAGTCGCAAAGCACGCAGTGTATCGGCCATCACTCAACTTTCTTTGCAGAGCTGTGTCGAATCAACGCACGCTCTTGCCGTCAGCGCTTTTGATTGAGGCCCACTGCTTGCGCACCAAGTCTTTCACGCTGTCGGGCAAGGGCACGTATTCAAGTTCCGCCGCCATCTTGTCGCCGCTCGGCTTGTAAGCCCAATCGACAAATTTCAGGACTGAGGCCGAATTAGCGGGCTTTTCAGCCGACTTATGCATCAGGATGAAAGTGGCACCTGTCAGGGGCCAAGAAGCCTTGCCAGGCTGATTGGTGAGGATTTGATAGAAGCTGCGCGACCAGTCGGCCGTGGCGGCTGCGGCCTTGAAGTTCACATCATCGGGCTCGACAAACTGACCATCTTGGTTGCGCAGTTGCACATAGGTCATCTTGTTTTGCTTGACATAGGCGTACTCGACATAGCCGATCGCATTGGGCAGACGCTGCACAAAGGCGGCCACACCTTCATTGCCTTTGCCACCTGAACCCACGGGCCATTCGACAGCAGTACCTTCACCGACCTTGGCTTTCCAATCCGGGCTGACCTTGGAGAGATAGTTGGTGAACAAGAAGCTGGTGCCCGAACCATCCGCGCGACGCACCACAGCAATGGCGGCATCCGGCAAGGCCAGACCGGGATTCAGCGTGGTGATCACCGGATCGTTCCACTTGGTGATCTTGCCCAGATAAATGTCGGCCAAAACCGGGCCCGTCAACTTGATCTGGCCCGGCAAGATGCCTTTGATATTGACCACTGGCACCACACCGCCAATGACGGTCGGGAACTGCATCAGATCGTCTTTGCTCAGATCGTCGTCTTTGAGCGGCATATCGGAAGCACCAAAATCAACCGTCTTGGCCTTGATCTGCTTGAGACCTGCGCCCGAACCGACCGATTGGTAATTGACACGAGCACCCGTTTCTTTGTGAAAGGCATCGGCCCATTTGGCATAGATCGGTGCCGGAAACGTCGCCCCTGCGCCAGTGACGTCTTGGGCTTGAGCACAGGACGTCCAAGCCGTCAACGAGGTCAGGGAGAGCAAAGCAAGGGAAGAACGCACAAAAGCCGTCATGGGAATCGTCCGGTTGTCTACAAATTGAAACAGGGCGCAATGTAGGGTGCCCGTATGACATTTTGATGACAACCCATGCTTGCCACGTGCATCCCCCTCATCCCTACTTGCGCACAGCAGCAGCCAGTTCAGCAGCGTAACGCTGTGCAAGGCCCGCATCACGCGCCTCAACCATCACCCGCAGCAGCGGCTCGGTGCCGCTGGCTCGGATCAAGACCCGGCCATTCAAACCCAGTTCGCGGCCGATACGCTCTTGTTCCGCCGCAAGATGGGCGTTTTGACGCCAATCCGAACCCGCTGCCAGCCGCACATTGATCATCGTTTGTGGGTACAGCGTCACCTCCGCCAGCAACTCGGAGAGCGAATGGCCGCTGCGCTGCTGGGCCTGCAAAACCTGCAAAGCACTCACAATGCCGTCACCCGTGGTGTGGCAATCCAAGGCGAGCAGATGCCCCGAGCCTTCACCCCCCAGTTGCCAGCCCAGACGCGTCAACTCTTCGAGGACATAGCGGTCCCCCACCTTGGCCCGCACAAAGCCCACACCGCGTTGCTGCAAGGCCACTTCCACCGCCATGTTGGTCATGAGCGTACCGACCACGCCGGGGATACGTTCACCGCGCGCCAGACGATCCTGAGCCATCACGAACAGCAATTCATCGCCGTTGTAAAGCCGCCCTTGGCTATCGACCAGTTGCAGGCGATCCGCATCACCGTCGAGGGCCACCCCGAAATCAGCGCCCTGCTCAAGGACCGTGCGCACCAGCAACTCTGGCGAAGTGGCACCCACACCGTCGTTGATGTTCAAGCCGTCCGGTGCGCAGCCGATGCGAATGACATCGGCACCCAGCTCGTGAAAGACATCAGGAGCCACGTGATAGGCTGCACCGTGCGCCGCATCCACCACGATCTTGAGGCCCTTGAGAGACAGATCGTGTGGGAAGGTCGATTTACAAAACTCGATATAGCGCCCCGGGGCGTCATCCAGACGCCGCGCGCGGCCCAGAGCGCGTGAATCAGCCCAGCGAGGCGGTTGCTCTAGGGCTTTCTCGACCTCAATTTCCCAAGCATCAGGCAGCTTTTCGCCACGTGCCGAGAAAAACTTGATGCCGTTGTCCGCAAACGGGTTGTGGGACGCACTGATGACCACCCCCAAGTTCAAACGCAGAGCACGGGTCAAATACGCCACCCCCGGTGTGGGTAAAGGCCCCGTAAGCACCACATCGACCCCAGCTGAATTGAGTCCAGCCTCTAAGGCCGACTCTAGGGTGTAGCCAGAAATACGGGTGTCCTTGCCGATAAGCACCGTGGGGCGTTCGGTTTCCGTGCGCAACACATGGCCAACGGCATGGCCCAAACGCAGAAAAAAATCCGGTGTGATCGGCTCTCGCCCCACCACACCCCGAATGCCATCTGTGCCGAAATAGCGCCTGCTCATGCATTAACCCTCATCTTGATCAAGGAGGGTGATTGTCCCTTGCTATGCAATGAATCGTCGAGCTCAGCGGGCAACGGCGCGCAACGGCTTCACACAGGTGCAACAGAAAGCGACACAGCGGCTGTTTTTTCAAGCAATCCAGCCTGCTTCCAGACCTTGAGCGCATCGACATGGGCGGCCACGTCATGCACGCGCAACACCCTAGCACCCCAAACCACGGCCGCCAACCCCGCAGCAAGGCTGGCGGGCAGGCGCTCGGACACCGCCCGCCCCGTCACCGCACCCAGCGATGATTTGCGTGACCAGCCGGCCAAGACCGGATAGCCCATCGCCAACAAAGCCTTCTGCCCTGGGAGTAACGCAAAGTTGTGCGCCACTGATTTACCAAAACCAATGCCGGGATCAAGCACGATGCGGGACGCATTCACCCCACGTTGCAGGATCTGCGCCGTGCGGTCCCTCAGAAAGTCACGCACCTCAAGCACCACATCGGCATAAATCGGTGCTTGCTGCATCGACCGAGGCTCGCCCTGCATGTGCATCAGGCAAATCCCGCAGGCGGGATGGCCAGCAACAAGCTCCAAGGCCCCTGGGGCACGCAGGGCATCAATGTCATTGATGACATCGACACCCAGACCCAGCGCTGCCGCCATGACCTCGGTCTTGGCGGTATCGACCGAAATGGGCACACCCAGCTTCAAAGCGGCTTCGAGCACCGGCCCCAAGCGATCCAGCTCCTGCGCGAATGAAACTGCATCGGCACCTGGGCGGCTGGATTCGGCACCGATATCGAGCATATCGGCCCCTTCTGCCACCAGTTGTTCACAGTGGGCCAAGGTCTGCGCCAAACTGCGCCCACCGTCTGAGAACGAATCAGGCGTGACATTGACGATCCCCATAACCCGGGGCATCGTCAAATCAAGCGCAAAGCGCCCGGCTTGCCAAATCACAAAGAACTCAGCTCACACCGGGGTCGCAGCAGCACTGCCAGGGGTTACGGGCGGATTGGCGTTGCCACCACTTCTGTTCACAGACGGGCTCCAGTCCTTGGGCGGACGGGGGGTACGGCCATGCATGATGTCTTCGATTTGCTCGGCATCGATGGTTTCCCATTCAAGCAAAGCCTGCGCCATGACGTGCATCTTGTCTTGGTGATCTTCGATCAGACGACGCGCCGCAGCGTATTGCAAGTCGATGATGCGCCGCACTTCGGCATCCACCTTTTGCATGGTCTGCTCGCTCATGGTGGTGGTCTTGGTCACTGAACGACCCAAAAACACCTCCCCTTCGTTCTCAGCGTAAACCATCGGCCCCAAGGCTTCCGTCATGCCGTAGCGCGTCACCATGTCACGTGCAATGTGAGTCGCCCGTTCGAAATCGTTGCTGGCCCCAGTGGTCATCTGATTCATGAACACTTCCTCGGCAATCCGGCCACCAAACAAGACGGAGATCGTCGAGAGCATCCGATCCTTGTCCATGCTGTAGCGATCCCCTTCGGGCAATTGCATCGTCACACCCAAGGCGCGACCACGCGGAATGATGGTGACCTTATGAACCGGATCGGTCTTGGGCAGAAGACGCGCCACCAAGGCGTGGCCCGATTCGTGATACGCCGTGTTGCGACGCTCTTCTTCGGGCATGACCATCGACTTGCGCTCTGGCCCCATCATGATCTTGTCTTTGGCCTTCTCGAAGTCCTGCATTTCCACCAACCGGCCATTGCGCCGGGCAGCGAAAAGCGCGGCTTCATTGACCAAATTGGCCAAATCAGCGCCTGAGAATCCCGGCGTACCGCGCGCCAAAATATCTGCGCGGACGTCTTGGCCGATCGGCACCTTGCGGGCATGCACATTGAGGATTTGCTCGCGCCCACGCACATCCGGCAGCGTGACATAGACCTGCCGGTCGAAACGGCCCGGACGCAACAGCGCGGGATCAAGAATGTCAGGCCGGTTGGTAGCGGCCATGACGATGACACCGAGATTGGTCTCGAAGCCATCCATCTCGACCAGCATCTGGTTCAAGGTTTGTTCGCGCTCATCGTTGCCGCCGCCCACACCGGCCCCACGATGACGACCGACAGCGTCAATTTCATCGATAAAGATGATGCAAGGCGCGCTCTTCTTGGCTTGCTCGAACATGTCGCGCACACGCGCTGCACCGACACCCACAAACATTTCGACGAAATCAGAACCTGAAATCGAGAAGAACGGCACCTTGGCTTCGCCCGCAATGGCCTTGGCCAGCAAGGTCTTGCCGGTTCCCGGAGGTCCGACGAGCAGCACACCCCGTGGAATACGCCCGCCCAACTTCTGGAACTTCTGCGGATCCTTCAAGAAATCCACCAGCTCCTTCACCTCTTCCTTGGCCTCATCGCAACCGGCGACATCGGCGAAAGTGGTCGAGTTGTTGGCTTCGTCGAGCATGCGGGCCTTGGACTTGCCAAAACTGAACGCACCGCCCTTGCCGCCACCTTGCATCTGACGCATGAAGTACACCCAGACGCCGATCAGAAGCACCATCGGCCCCCAAGAGATCAGCAAGCTGGTCAACAAGGAAGGCTCGTCGCGCGGCTTGACCTTGAAGCGAATGCCGTTGTTGATCAAGTCGCCCACCAAGCCCCGATCCAGATAGGTCGCAGTGGTGCGAACTTTCTTGTCATCGGTGGTGAGGGCTTCAATCTCCGCGCCTCCAGGGTTCTCTTGAAGAACGACTTCTCGAATGCGTTTAGCCCGAACTTCTTCGAGAAACTCGGAGTAACCAATTTGGTTACCCCCCACTGTTGCACGGTCGAACTGCTTGAAGACAGTGAACAAAACCAGGGCGATCACCAGCCAGACAGCGACCTTGGAGAACCATTGATTGTTCACCGCAGCTCCTTTTTTAATCTTGATGCATCCCCGTCAGGGGACTCCGACCACACCCAATGTGCAGCCGATACCTCGCGGTAGATGGGGGCGATTTTAGTCGAGTCAACCCCTTTGATGCGCAGACGATGATTTGAGCCCCATGCCTACCAAAAAAGTTTCTGATGAGCGGTCCCGAGAGGCTTTGGGTTTGATGGGTTTGACCACCCGAAAGGTCTTTTTGAACAGCTCCACACCCTCGTTATAGCTGGTGCCGTGAAAAACCTTGCACACCAATGCCCCCTCTGGTCGAAGGTGCGTTTGAGCGAAATCCACGGCCAATTCAACCAAATGAGCCACCCGTGCTGCATCTGCGCTTTCAACGCCCGACAAATTGGGAGCCATGTCCGAGATCACCACATCGATGGGTCGGCCCGCCAGTGCAGCGTCAAGCTGCGCCACCACCGCATCCTCACGGAAGTCGCCTTGGATAAACACCACCCCCTCGATCGGTTCGCACTCAATCAGATCGAGCGCAATGATGGTGCCGAGCAACTCGCCCACGGCCGCACCACCACTACCGGCGGTCTTGGGTGCAAATTGGCGGCGCACGTACTGGCTCCAAGCCCCAGGTGCAGCACCGAGATCGACCACCACTTGTCCCGGTTTGATGAGCCCAAGGATCTCATCAATTTCTTTTAATTTGTAGGCAGCGCGAGCGCGAAAGCCTTCCTTATGGGCCAGTCTGACGTAGGGGTCACTGATGTGATCGTGCAACCACGCCTTGTTGAGCTTCTTGCTTTTGGTTCTGATTTTCATGATGGACGGATAATAGAGGGATGCCTGCCATTCATTTGACTCCGGCCCAACGCAAAGACCATCGCGCTGCGGCCCACCACCTCAACCCCGTCGTCATGATTGGGGCCGAGGGCCTGACCCCCGCCGTCCTCAAAGAGGCCGAAGCGGCGCTGAGCGCTCACGGTTTGATCAAGATTCGCGTCTTCAGTGACCAGCGCACCGAGCGCGACGCCTTCTTGGACGCTTTGGCGGATCAGCTTAACGCTGCCCCGATCCAGCACATCGGCAAATTGCTGGTGCTCTGGCGTCCCACAACGGAGAAAGAAAAAGCCGAGCCCGCTCATCGCATGCCCGGGCCCCGCGTCGTGCGCGTGGTCAAGCCCGCCAAAAGCGCCACCCATCGGCCACAAGTCAAGAAATTGACCGTCCTCGGCAATGAACGACTGACCTCCAGCGGCAGCGTCAAGCGCGCCAAGCCGCATCAGATCAGCCAGAAAAAGCGCGCGCTCGGTTCGACCTGACCGCGCATCCCGTGTGAGACCCAGTCGCCAGCGCGTTTAGCCCCGGCGACTGAGTCGAGCAATGAGCCGCCACGTCAACACGACCAAGATCAGCCCTTTCAAGCCGAAAAATGTGCTGGATAGCCCGTGTAGCAGTCCAAAGCTGAGCGAGCTTGTACCTAGCCGGGCCGATTCCATCATGGGTTGCAGCCCAAAGTAGCCCAGCACAGTGCAAAAAAGAGCCGCCAAAATCAGGCTCAGCTCCATAGAAAAAACCGAGCCTTGTCCCCAAACCGCGCGCAAGCTGGCCTGACGTCGCTCAATCAAGAACAGCGCAGCCGCCACACCCAACGCGGTATGCGCTTCGACACGAAACAACGCCCCAGCCACTTGACCGGCAAGCGGCCGATCCAACATCGAAAACAGCATGGGCGTGACCATCAGTGCCAAGGTAAGCACCAGTCCAAACCACAAAGCTGCCAGAACAACCTGGAAACGCAATAACAGCACGGGCAACACCGCTCAGGTCCTTAGATGTAGCGAACGTTGATGATTTCGTAGCGCTTGATGCCGCCGGGAGCGCGAACCTCGGCCACATCACCCGCCTCTTTGCCGATCAAGGCCCGCGAAATGGGTGAGCCAATCGAGATGCGGCACACCTTCAAATCAGCTTCATCTTCACCGACGATCTGATACGTCACCGCATCACCCGTCGCTTCTTCTTCAAGATCCACAGTCGAGCCAAACACCACGCGACCACCGGCATCCAACGTGCTCGGATCAATGATCTGCGCCATGGCCAGCTTGCTTTCGACTTCGAGGATGCGACCTTCAATGAAGCCTTGCTTGTCCTTGGCGGCCTCGTATTCGGCGTTTTCAGACAAATCGCCTTGAGCACGGGCTTCGGCAATCGCATTGATCACCCAGGGACGTTCCACCGTTTTAAGACGATGCAACTCTTGCTTGAGCGACTCAGCGCCGCGTTTGGTCAGGGGAATGGTGGCCATGATGAGATGAATGATGAACAAAAAGAACCGCCACCAGTCCCTGAAAATCCAAGGGAGCCGGCGGCGGTACTGGGGGCCGCAAAGAAAACGGCGCGGCGTTTAAGTCAGTTGAGCGTGCAGTTCCTGCAAAGACAGGACCGACAGATCGGCTTGATGTTTAAGGGCTTCCGTCGCTGCCTCACAACCCGCCATGGTGGTGTAGTAAGTCACCCGGTTGGCCAAAGCAGCGGTGCGGATATAGCGTGAATCAGCAATGGCGGTGCGGGTTTCATCCACGGTGGTGAACACCAACTGGATTTCACCGGCCTTGATCAAGTCAGCAATGTGCGGACGCCCCTCCTTGATCTTGTGGACCACTTTGACCGGCACCCCGCCCGCAGCAATGGCGGCAGCCGTGCCCTTGGTCGCCACGATGATGAAGCCCAGCGCGTGCAGATCACGCGCCACGCCCACGGCGCGCTCGTGATCGTTGGCCTTGACCGTGATCACCACCGTGCCCTTGGTCGGCAAACGTGAGCCGGCACCGAGCTGGCTCTTGAGCATCGCCTCGCCAAAGGTCTTGCCCACGCCCATGACTTCGCCGGTCGAACGCATTTCCGGGCCGAGGATCGGATCCACGCCCGGGAACTTGTTGAACGGGAAGACGGCTTCCTTGACGCTGAAATACGGCGGAATCACTTCGTGCGGCGGCAATCCATCAAGACCGCGTTGCTCGGAAAGCAGCTGCCCGGCCATGCAACGCGCTGCGATCTTGGCCAGCGGCTGCCCCGTGGCTTTGGAAACAAACGGCACCGTGCGCGACGCACGTGGGTTCACTTCGAGCACGTAGACCGTACACGCATCAAGCGAGCCGGTCACATCGCCTTGGATGGCGAACTGCACGTTCATCAGCCCCACCACCTTCAAGGCCTTGGCCATCAGGATGGTCTGGCGGCGCAGTTCGTCTTGCAGCACCTTGGACAAGGTGTACGGCGGCAATGAACACGCCGAGTCGCCCGAGTGAACGCCGGCTTGCTCGATGTGCTCCATGATCCCGCCGATCATGACGCCATCGTCACGATCACTGCCGTCGCTGATGCAGTCCATATCGACTTCAACGGCGTCGTCCAAGAAGCGGTCCAGCAACACGGGCGACTTCTCGCTGACGCGCACCGCTTCGCGCATATAGCGCTCAAGGTCTTTGTCGCCGTGAACGATTTCCATCGCCCGGCCGCCCAGCACGTAGCTCGGGCGCACCACCAGCGGATAGCCGATCTCGTTGGCCAGCGCAAGGGCGGCGTCTTCGGTCCGCGCTGTGCGGTTCGGCGGCTGCTTGAGGCCGAGCTTGTGCAGCAATTGCTGGAAACGCTCGCGGTCTTCAGCGATGTCGATCGAATCCGGGCTGGTGCCGATGATCGGCACGCCGTTGGCTTCGAGGTCCAGCGCCAGCTTGAGCGGTGTTTGGCCGCCGTACTGCACGATCACGCCGACCGGACGCTCCTTATCGACGATCTCCAGCACATCTTCGAGCGTCACCGGCTCAAAGTAGAGGCGGTCGGAGGTGTCGTAATCGGTCGAGACGGTTTCCGGATTGCAGTTGACCATGATGGTTTCGAAACCATCCTCGCTCAGGGCGAGGGCCGCATGCACGCAGCAGTAATCGAACTCGATGCCTTGGCCGATGCGGTTCGGGCCACCGCCCAACACCATGATCTTTTTCTTGGTCGTGGGTGCCGCTTCGCATTCACCGTCCGAGTTCTCGTAGCACGAGTACAGATACGCGGTTTGCGTCGCGAATTCGGCCGCACAGGTGTCCACGCGCTTGTAGACCGGGCGCACACCCAGCGCATGACGCGCACGGCGCACCTCGTGCTGGTTGGTGCCCATCAGCTTGGCCAAACGGCGATCCGAGAAACCCTTCTTCTTCAGAAAGCGCAACTCGGCTGCCGAGAGGCTAGCGACCGAACGGTCCTTGAGCTTGGCTTCGGTGGCGATCAGATCTTCGATCTGTGCCAAGAACCACGGATCAATCGCGGTTTCTTCAAAGATCTCATCCAGCGTCATGCCGATGCGGAAAGCATCCCCGACGAACAAAATACGTTCGGGGCCGGCTTCGCCAATCTCTTCGATGATTTCGTCGCGATCCGATGCCTTGCATGACGTGCGCTCGCTCAGGCCGTCGATGCCGGTTTCTAAGCCGCGCAGCGCCTTCTGGAATGATTCTTGGAAGGTCCGACCCATGGCCATCACTTCGCCCACCGACTTCATCTGCGTCGTCAGGTGCGGATCGGCTTCGCGGAACTTCTCGAAAGCAAAACGCGGGATCTTGGTGACCACGTAGTCGATCGAAGGCTCGAACGAGGCCGGCGTCGCCCCGCCCGTGATGTCGTTCTTCAACTCATCGAGCGTGTAGCCCACGGCCAGCTTGGCGGCGATCTTGGCAATCGGGAAACCCGTCGCCTTAGAAGCCAGCGCGGAGGAGCGCGACACGCGCGGATTCATCTCGATGACGACCATGCGGCCGTCCTGCGGATTGATCGAGAACTGGACGTTTGAGCCGCCAGTATCGACGCCGATCTCGCGCAAGATGGCGATGGAGGCGTTGCGCAGCAGCTGGTATTCGCGATCAGTGAGCGTCTGAGCCGGAGCCACGGTGATCGAGTCGCCGGTGTGGATACCCATCGGATCGAGGTTTTCGATCGAGCAGACGATGATGCAGTTGTCCGCTTTGTCGCGAACCACTTCCATCTCGTACTCTTTCCAACCGATCAGGGACTCTTCAATCAGCAACTCATGGGTCGGCGAAAGATCAATACCGCGTTTGCAGATCTCTTCAAACTCTTCTGGGTTATAGGCGATGCCACCGCCGGTGCCGCCGAGCGTGAAGCTGGGACGGATCACCATCGGAAAGCCCGAGCCACCGATGTCGGCTTGAATGCTCTTTTGAACGCTCCAAGCTTCTTCGAGGGTATGCGCGATGCCCGACTTGGCCGAGCCCAGCCCGATGGAGGTCATCGCGTCCTTGAACTTCAGACGGTCTTCGGCCTTCTCGATGGCGTGCTCGTTGGCCCCGATCATCTCCACGCCGTACTTGGCCAGCACACCGTGCTTGTGCAAGTCGAGGGCACAGTTCAGCGCGGTCTGGCCACCCATGGTGGGCAGGATCGCGTCCGGACGCTCCTTGGCGATGATCTTCTCGACCACCTGCCAAGTGATCGGCTCGATGTAGGTGACGTCGGCCGTGGCCGGGTCGGTCATGATCGTGGCCGGGTTCGAATTGACCAAGATGACCTTGTAGCCCTCTTCGCGCAGCGCCTTGCAGGCTTGCGCGCCGGAATAGTCGAACTCGCAGGCCTGGCCGATGATGATCGGGCCAGCGCCGATGATGAGGATGGATTTAAGGTCTGCGCGCTTAGGCATTCTTCTTCTCCGCCACGTGCTGGGTCATGAGCGCAGTGAAGCGGTCAAACAAGTAGGCAATGTCATGAGGACCGGGCGAGGCTTCCGGATGGCCCTGGAAGCAGAACGCCGGCTTATCGGTACGGGCCAAGCCTTGCAAAGTGCCATCAAACAAGCTGATGTGCGTCGGGCGCAGGTTGGCAGGTAGTGATTCCGCTTCGACCGCAAAACCGTGGTTCTGGCTGGTGATCGAGACGCGACCGCTGTCGAGATCCTTGACCGGATGGTTCGCGCCGTGATGGCCGAACTTCATCTTGAACGTCTTGGCCCCTGAGGCCAGCGCCATGATCTGATGCCCCAAGCAAATGCCGAAGGTCGGGATGCCGGTTTCGATCAACTCGGCAGCGGCCTTGATGGCGTAATCGCAAGGCTGCGGATCGCCCGGGCCGTTGCTCAAGAAGATGCCGTCCGGCTGGAGGGCCAGCACGTCAGCAGCGGGCGTCTTGGCGGGCACCACCGTGACCTTGCAGCCGCGCTCAGCCAACATGCGCAGGATGTTGCGCTTGACGCCAAAGTCATAGGCAACGACATGGAAGGCCGGGTTGGTGACTTGGCCGAAGCCCGGTTGACCGTCAGCACCGAAGAGCTTCCACTCGGTCTCCAGCCAGACTTCCGGCTCAGCGCGTGTCACCACTTGGGCCAGATCTTGACCGGCCATATTCGGTGCCTTGCGGGCCGAGGCGATGGCAGTATCCATCAAGGCTTGGGTGATCTCGGTGCCTGCGGGAAAAGCCACGATGCAGCCGTTCTGTGCGCCCGTGGTGCGCAGTAAACGGGTGAGTTTGCGGGTGTCGATGTCCGCGATGGCCACAGTGCCTTCTTGCACCAAATACTCAGACAGGGTCTGGGTCTGGCGGAAGTTGGAGGAACGAATAGGTAGATCTTTGATGATCAAACCAGCGGCATGGACTTTCAAAGCCTCGACATCCTGAGCATTGACACCGTAGTTGCCGATGTGCGGATACGTGAGGGTCACGATCTGCCGGCAATAGCTCGGGTCAGTGAGGATTTCTTGGTAGCCGGTCAGGGCGGTGTTGAACACCACTTCCCCGACCGTTTGACCGGCAGCGCCGATCGAGATGCCTTGAAAGACCGTGCCGTCTGCAAGAGCGAGAAGAGCAGGAGGCAAGACTGGCAGCACGGGTGGACTCCGATATGGATGCGCACCTAGCTCAACTCGGCTCGCACATGTCGGGCGTGTCCGCAAAGGGACCGTGAGAAGTTCGCTAGGTGGCGTATTTTTGGGGTAAACCCGTCAATTATAGTCGGACCAATCCATGCGGCCATTGAAGCCCAGCAGCGTGCCCCCCATATGGGCAGACATCGAACCCTCGGGCAACCCTCACCACAACCTAAGTCTTGAGAACTTAGAATCGCGCCCGTATAGGTTCTGCCCCTTTTCTTTTGGTGCGTTACAACCTTGTTTTTCGGAGACCCTCATGAACAATAGCTTCTCAACCGCTCAGACCGACTATGGGTTCAGCGTCCCCAGCCTTGCTGAACGCAACCGGGTGCTGCGCAACACCTACTTGCTGCTGGCGGTGTCGCTCATCCCAACCGCCCTCGGTGCTTGGATCGGTGTCACCACCGGGGTGATCGCGGCCATGGGCATGATGATGTCGCTGGTGTTTTTCATGGCTGGCTCCTTTGCCTTCATGTACGCCATCGAAAAGACCAAGGAATCTGGTGCGGGTGTGGTCGTGCTGCTGGCCTTCACCTTTTTCATGGGCCTGATGCTGTCGCGCTTGCTGTCGGCCGTGCTGGGCTTTAAGAATGGCAGCTCGCTGATCATGATGGCCTTTGGTGGCACGGCAGGCGTGTTCTTCGCCATGGCCTCGCTGGCCACGGTGATCAAGCGGGATCTGTCGGGCATGGGCAAGTTCTTGTTCATCGGCACGATCGTGCTGCTCGCTGTGGGCGTGATGAACATCTTTGTGCAATCCAGCGCCTTGATGATCGCTTTGTCCGTGATGGGCGTAGCGATCTTCTCGGGCTTCTTGCTGTTTGAGATCAAGCGGGTGCTGGACGGTGGTGAAACCAACTACATCGCCGCCACCACCGCCATCTACCTCGACGTTTTCAACATCTTCCAAAACCTGCTGGCTTTGCTGGGCATCTTTGGCGGTGAACGCGAGTAATCGCTGCTGACGTCACGTCACACGCAGCGCTTAAAACCCCGGGTCGCCATAGCTGCCCGGGGCCAAGTTTTCAAACTTGGTCAGGGGCTTCATGAACGCCAGTTTCACGGTCCCGACCGGGCCGTTACGCTGCTTGCCGATGATGATCTCCGCCACCCCCGGCTCCTTCGACTCCTTGTTGTAGTAGTCATCACGGTAGATGAACATGATGACGTCTGCATCCTGCTCAATCGCGCCCGATTCGCGCAAGTCACTCATCATTGGCCGCTTGTCGGTGCGGGTTTCGACCGAGCGATTCAACTGCGACAGCGCCATCACCGGGCATTGCAACTCTTTGGCCAAGGCCTTCAGGCCACGCGAGATTTCACTGATTTCGGTTGCACGGTTTTCACCGTTGCTGCTGTTGGTGCCGCTCATCAACTGCAAGTAATCCACGATGATCAGGCCCAACTTGCCGCACTGGCGCGCCTGCCGCCGCGCCCGAGCCCGCAGTTCAGCCGGATTCAAAGCGGGGGTCTCGTCAATAAAGATGCTGGCGTTGCGCAGCTGATCCACCGCCTCCGACAAGCGCCCCCACTCATCGTCACGCAAAGCCCCGGTGCGCAAGTGCTGCTGGTCAATCCGACCCAACGAGCCAACCACCCGCAGCGCCAACTGCGACGCCCCCATTTCCATCGAGAACACCACCACCGGCAACTGCTCCTTGACCGCCACGTGCTCACCGATGTTCAACGCAAAGGCCGTGTTGTGCGTCACCACATCTTGATCGGTGATGTAAAGCCGATCCGGATGACTCACCGCGATGCACTGGCACGCTGTGCGGCGGGTCGGCTCAATCGACGTGATCGTCAGACGTTTTTGACGACCCACTGATGCTGGGTAGGCCATGTGGCAGATGTACTGTGACCCCGCACTTGTGATCGAACACCAGCCCCCAAGCGAACGCACCAACTCCGCCGCATCGTGGGCAAGTTGGCGGCTGGTGGTGGCCAACGAAGTGCATCCACCGAGCAGTCCCTGAAGCAGATCAAGCCGAACCCCTTTGTGGGCCTCCAAATACTGCCTTGGAAGACTTGCCTGCGGCTTCAATCGATCAGCCCAAAGCTGCGAGCCCATGGCGTGCCCATCCACCGGCAACGGCTCATGGTGACCAAAATCACCGCTGGCACGATCAATCCAAAGACGCCCTTGATGGCGCTGGCACTGCAAAAGCTGCATCAGTGCAGTCGTCGAGACAACGCGGGCGGTTTTCCAGTGCCGTGAATGGATGCGCCACAGATGCTCGGCGCAACATTCCGTGCTGCGCCCATCAGAGAAAGTGATGCGATAAACCTGACGCTCACCTTGTGGATAAACACCCGCCACGATGGACGAGCGGCCATCCACCGAGGCCAGAGCATCGCCCACCGCTAACTCGCCCATGGCCTTCCATCCGGTCAAAGTCCGAACACGGGCATCCAAAGGCTGTGCTTTCCCCATCGACGGCCGAGCGGCCAGGATGATCAGGTCGCCGGGTTGGAGTCCGGCCGTCATGCGGTCGAGGTCGAAGAAGCCGCAAGGCACACCTGTGACTTCGCCGGCACCGTTTTCGGCCAGTTCTTGGACGCGGTCGATCAGCTGAACCACCAAGGTGTCCATCGACTGAAAACCCTGTTTGTTGCGCGAGCCTTCTTCGCCGATGCGAAAAATCTTGCCTTCGGCCTCGTCGAGGATGGTGGAGACCGTGCGGCCTTGGGGGTTGAAGGCGTTGGTGGCGATCTCGTCGCTGGCTTCCACGAGTTTGCGCAAGATGGATCGGTCCCGCACGATCTCGGCGTAGCGGCGCAGGTTGGCGGCGCTGGGCACGCTCTGGGCCAGCGCGTTCAAATAGGCCAAACCACCCACAGCGTCGGCCTTGCCAAGGTTTTGCAGCTGCTCATGCACCGTGATGACATCGGCGGGCTTGCTGGCACCGACCAACGCACCGATGGCGGCGTAAATCAGCTTGTGCTCATAACGATAGAAATCGTTGTCGCTGAGCAAATCACCCGCTCGGTCCCAAGCGCTGTTGTCGATCAACAAGCCACCGAGCACGCTTTGCTCGGCTTCAATGGATTGGGGCGGCACCCGCAGCCGGGCAACATCAGCGTCTTTTTGACGGCCCAAGGCCGAGTACGCCGCTGGTAGATCCGGAAGATCAGAGTCCATGAGCCAAACCACCCCACAACAAAGCCAAACAAGCGACCAACAAAAGAAAAAAGGCCGACTTGCGTCGGCCCTTCACTGGATCGAGATCGTTGATCGATCCATCTCTGGAGCGATCAGGCGGTTTCGCCGACCACTGCCAGAGTAATTTCCACCACGACATCGGTGTGCAACACCACGGAAGCAGTGGATTCACCCACGGTCTTCAGGTGAGCATTGGCCAGACGCACTTGGGTCTTGGCGACGTCAAAGCCTTGGACCTTGAGCGCAGCTGCGACGTCAGCAGTGGTGACGGAACCGAACAAACGGCCATCCACACCCGCCTTTTGCGTGATCACCACGCGCAGGCCAGCGATCTTCTCGCCCAAAGCTTGGGCAGAGGCGACGCGGTCAGCTTGGATTTTTTCGATTTCAGCACGCTTGACTTCGAATTCCTTGATCGCAGCAGCCGTGGCACGACGAGCGGCGCGGGTGGGGATCAGGAAATTGCGAGCGTAGCCGTCCTTGACCTTGACGACATCGCCGAGGTTGCCGAGATTGGCGACTTTTTCGAGCAGGATCACTTGCATCGTGTTTCTCCTCAGACCTTGTGCTGGTCGGAATACGGCAGCATGGCCAGGAAGCGAGCACGCTTGATCGCGTTGGTCAGCTGACGTTGGAAGATCGCACGGGTGCCAGTGAGGCGCGCCGGGGTGATCTTGCCGTTTTCGCCGACGAAGTCGCGCAAGGTGTCGATGTCTTTGTAGTCGATCTGTTCAACACCGGCGACGGTGAAGCGGCAGAAACGCTTGCGCTTGAACAGCAGCGATTGCTGATTGCGCGGTGTGCGCTTGTTCTTGCGATCTTTGGAAAACCGGGAACGTGGGGGTGCCATGTGGGAACCTCGTTAATTCGAATCTGAGAGAACTGGAACGTTGTCGATGGGGTCGATTTGACGCAGATGCAACATCACACCGCGACCATGGCGCTGCTTGGCCAAAAAGCCACTGAACCGAGCCGTTGCACCAATATTCAGCCGGTTGAGGGCTGTTACGGTGTCACCAAGGGCGGTTGCATGGATCTCGAAAGAGACCGTCCGCAAAGCACCGTTGTGCTCGGTCGGCTCGCTATGAGCCAGCTTGACATCCAAAGCAGGCAAGCCTGCCGGGGTGTAGCGCTGGCAAGCGCGCTCGACCAGTTGGGCCGTCAACACAACCTGATTCACAGGCTGCGGGACAACACGCCATGGTCAGGGATGCGCATCACACATCTCACCGATCCATCATCAAGCCGTGGCTTCTTGGGGCGCTTTGCGAGCGTCTTCCTTCTCGACGCGACGCATCATGACGGAAGGACCGGACTCAGCCTTGTCCTTCTTGACCGTCAGATGGCGCAACACGGCGTCATTGAAACGGAAGCCGGTTTCGAGTTCAGCCAAGGTTTCCTTGGTGCATTCGATGTTGACCAGCAAGTAGTGCGCCTTGGCCAGCTTGTTGATCAGGTAAGCCAATTGCAGGCGGCCCCAATCTTCCACGCGATGGACTTGACCGCCCGCCGTCGTGATCAAGCTCTTGTAGCGCTCCAGCATGGCCGGAACTTGTTCGCTCTGATCCGGATGAACCAGAAGAATGATTTCGTAATGACGCATAAACACTCCTTACGGTTTCCCGGCAGGAACATTCCGACCGAGAAGCCACCCTGTCGCATCACACAGACAGGTGCGGCAATGGAAAACCGGCGATTATAGCTTGGTGCCAAATTGACACCTTTCACCACATCATGCACAACCCAGCCGCCATCAGTCCCCTTGATCTTCCCGCCGAGATCCTGATCCATCTGATCTTGGCCGCAGGGGCCTTGCTGCTCGGGCCTTTGGCCCTGCGTACACGCAAAGGGTCCACCCTACACCGCAGGACCGGCTACGTCTGGATCGTGTTGATGCTGGGCGCAGCGCTGTCGAGCATCTTCATCCGCGACCACCATCTGCCCAACATCGCGGGCTACACCCCCATTCACCTACTGACTGTGCTGACCTTGGTGGGCGTCAGCAGTGGGTTGTGGCACATCCGACAACGGCGAATCACGGAGCACCGCAAAACCATGTGGAGCGTCTACCTCGGTGGCTGCCTCGGAGCAGGCGCGTTCACGCTGCTGCCAGGGCGTTACTTGGGCGATCTGCTATGGCACCACACTTTGGGCTGGATGTGATCCCGTTCACAACGGGCCGGTGGGGCCGTCTTGTGCCCGGGCTCCCTCACTGGGTTGACGCAGCCGCGCCAGCACCGCCAGCTCATGCCGCCCCGGTGGGTGATCGAACCAGCTCACCAGCACCAGCACCAAGCCGCCCACGGGCACGCCGAAGATCGCTGCCGCCATGGGCTCCACATCCCACCAGCGGCAGTCAGCCACCGGCCGCGTGATGCCCAATAAGGTGCGCAGCGCCTCGTGGGTGGTGGCCATGTAATAAAGACAGGTCAACAACCCGGCACCCATCGCCACGGAAGCGCCTCGACGGGTGGCCCGGGCCCAAAAGATGCCCAACACCAGCGCCGGGAAAAATGCCGAGGCCGCAATCGAGAAGGCCGCTGCGACAAATTGCAAGATGTCGGCAAAGTGCAGCGAGGCAATGAACGCCGCAAAAAGCGCCACCACCAGCACCAAAAATTTGGAAAGCATCACCCGCCGCAACGGCGGCGCATGCGGGTGAATCAAGCGGTGATAGATGTCGTGCGAAAGCACGTTCGAGATATTGAGCAGCAGACCGTCAGCCGTCGAGAGCGCCGCCGCCAAACCCCCAGCCGCCACCAGATAGGTCACCACCAGCGGCAAGCCGCCGATTTCCGGGGCCGCTAGCACGATCAGATCGCCACCCAGATGCAACTCGGCCAGTTGCAAGATGCCGTCGCCGTTGATGTCCTCGACCGAAATCAAGCTCGGGTCGATGCGCGCCCAGCGCCGGATCCAGCTTGGCAAGTCCTCAAAAGGCGTGCCCACCAGATGGGTGAGCACTTCGGCCTTGATCATCACCGCCAACACTGGGGTGGCCAAATAGAGCAAGGCGATGAAAAACAGCGACCAGGCCACCGAGCGCCGTGCTTCTGAGACCGTGGGCGTGGTCAGGTAGCGGGTCAGGACGTGCGGCATGGCCGCCGTGCCCAGCATCAGGCACAGCATCAGGGCCACAAAGTTGCGCCGTTTGACTTCGTAAGCGTGTTGATCGGCCTCGGCATCCTGTGTCGTCGCGTGTCCGGCATAAGGCTGTGCTTGGGGCGGCATGCCGGCCAGGGGCTGAGCATGGGCCCGGGCGCTATCGCGTTCGTGCTCGTAGCGTCCGCGAGCTTGCGCTTCGGTGCGCGGCCGATTGGCATACAGGCGCTCGGCGCGCTGGACCTGCACTTGGGGGGCGTCCTCTTGGCGCAAGGTCTGGGCCTGTGCGGCCCAACGGTGCGCGTCTTCCTGCATCGCCCGGGGGACATCCTGCAATTTGCGCTCCGCCTCATCGGCGCGCTGCTGATAGTGCTGACGCGCTGAAAGCTCGGCCGGATCTTGGCGCAAGACATGCTCCCGCGCTGTCACGGCGCTCAGCTGCTTGCTGTAGCTGATCAGCGGCCAAACGCTGTCGTTTTGTTGGATCGACAACCACACCACCGGCGTCAGGTAGGCCACGATCAAGATGATGTACTGCGCCACCTGCGTCCACGTCACGGCCCGCATGCCCCCAAGGAAGGAGCAAACCAGCACCGCGCCGAGGCCCACGAAGACCCCCATTTCGAAGTTAAAGCCGGTGAGATGCGAGGTGATCAGGCCAATGCTGTAGATCTGGACCACCAAGTAAACAAAAGACACCAAGATCGCCGAACAAGCGCCGATCAGGCGTGGCCCTTCACCGCCATAGCGCTGGCCCAAAAAATCAGGAATGGTGTAGATGCGCAAGCGCCGTAAATAGGGCGCGAGCAGCAGCGCCACGAGGCAAAAACCGCCCGTCCAACCCAAGATGTAGGCGAGGCCGTCGAAGCCTTGGAGGTAGATCACCCCGGCCGTGCCGATGAAGGAGGCCGCCGACATCCAGTCGGCGGCTGTGGCCATGCCGTTGTAGAACGCCGGCACCGAGCGGCCCGCCACGTAGTACTCGGCTTCGTCGATGGTGCGGCACGCCAAGCCGATGGCCGCGTAAACCACCACGGTGGCTGTCATGAAAAGCGCGCCGATGCTGTTGCGCGACCAGCCCATGCGCTCCAAAACCGCCAAGGCCACCACGAAAAGCGCGACCCCGAGCGTGAACAAGGCGTAGCGCCGGTGCAGCACACCCACGCGCACCGGGGGGCTACGCATGCGAGTCGGCGGGAAGAGTAAGTCGCTGCCGCTCAGCCCGCTCAGACCGCTCAGCGCGTTCAAGGCGATCCATGCGCTCCATCACGATCACATCAATCAGCAAGACCAGCAGGAAAAAGAGGATCGCGCCGTGCGCAGACATCCAGTACCCGAGCGGGAAACCGCCGACCACCCAGACGTTGAGATCCCGGGCGAACCACGGCAAGGCCACCGTGACCGCCAGCCACAACCCCAGCAGACTCCACGTGACCCGTCGAACACGGATCCAGTAGCGCCCCGAAGAGGTGGCGGTGACGGTCATGGGCGACTTCTTAAGTCCGAGCCAGCAACTGCCACGTATCGACCACCGTGTCGGGGTTCAGCGAGATCGACTCGATGCCTTCCTTCATGAGCCATTGGGCAAAGTCGGGATGGTCGCTGGGGCCTTGGCCGCAGATGCCGATGTACTTGCCCTGCGCACGGCAAGCGGCAATGGCCTTCGAGATCAGCGCCTTGACAGCAGGATCACGCTCGTCAAAGTCAGCGGCCAGCAGCTCTAGGCCCGAGTCCCGGTCCAGCCCCAAAGTGAGCTGGGTCAGATCGTTCGAGCCAATCGACATGCCGTCGAAGAACTTCAGGTAGTCGTCGGCCAAGATGGCATTGCTCGGGATCTCGCACATCATGATGACGCGCAGACCGTCGGTGCCGCCGTCAGCCGCGCGCTTCAAGCCCTGCTCGGCCAGCATGCCCACCACGCGCTCGCCTTGCTTCAAAGTGCGCACAAACGGCACCATCACTTCGACATTGGTCAGACCCATGTCGTTGCGCACGCGCTTCAAGGCCTTGCACTCCATGGCAAAAGCTTCGGCGAAGTCTTCGCTCAGGTAACGCGCCGCGCCCCGGAAACCCAGCATGGGATTTTCTTCTTCGGGCTCGTAGCGGCTACCACCGATGAGCTTGCGGTACTCGTTTGACTTGAAGTCAGACAAGCGCACGATCACCGGCTTGGGCCAGAAGGCCGCCGCGATGGTGGCGATGCCTTCGGCGAGCTTATCGACGTAGAACGCACGCGGGCTGGCGTGACCCCGAGCCACCGATTCGACCGCCTTTTTCAGGTCGGGATCGACATTCGGATAGTCGAGGATGACGCGCGGGTGTACGCCGATGTTGTTGTTGATGATGAATTCGAGGCGCGCCAAGCCCACGCCCGAGTTGGGCATTTGGCAGAAATCGAAGGCCAGCTGCGGGTTGCCAACGTTCATCATCACCTTGACGGGGCTCACGGGCATCTCCACGCGGCTGACTTCGCTGATGTCCATGTCCAGCAAGCCGTCATAGATGCGGCCGGTGTCGCCTTCCGAGCAAACCACGGTGACGAGCTGACCGTCCTTGAGCGTTTCGGTCGCGTCCCCGCAACCCACCACGGCCGGGATGCCCAGTTCACGCGCAATGATGGCGGCGTGGCAAGTGCGGCCACCCCGGTTGGTGACGATGGCGCTGGCGCGCTTCATCACCGGCTCCCAGTTCGGGTCGGTCATGTCGGTGACCAGCACGTCGCCGGGCTGCACGCGGTCCATCTCGGTGATCGAATCGACCAAGCGCACCGGGCCGGTGCCGATCTTTTGCCCGATGGCGCGGCCTTCAGCCAGCACCGTGCGGTCCACGCCGCCCTTGAGCTTGTAGCGGTGCTCGACCTTGCCAGCGGCTTGGCTCTTCACCGTTTCAGGCCGGGCTTGCAAGATGTAGAGCAAGCCGTCGCCGCCGTCCTTGCCCCACTCGATGTCCATCGCGCGGCCGTAGTGCTGCTCGATGATCAAGGCATAGCGCGCCAGCTCGGTCACGTCTTCGTCGCTCAGCGAGTAGCGGTTGCGCAGCTCGGTCGGGGTGTCGGTGATCTTGACCAGCTTGCCGGAAGCCGCTTTCTCTTCGGGCGAAGCGAATTCCATGCGGATCAGCTTCGAGCCCAAGCTGCGGCGGATCACCGCTTGCTTGCCCGCACGCAAAGCGTGCTTGTGGACGTAGAACTCGTCAGGGTTCACAGCGCCCTGCACCACCGTTTCGCCCAGCCCGTAGCTGGAGGTGATGAAGACCACGTCTTGGAAACCGCTTTCGGTGTCGATGGTGAACATCACACCGGCTGCGCCCAAGTCCGAACGCACCATGCGCTGAATGCCGGCCGACAAAGCCACGTCAGCGTGGGCAAAGCCCTTGTGGACGCGGTAGCTGATGGCGCGGTCGTTGTAGAGCGAGGCAAACACTTCGCGGATCTTGTGCAGGATGTCGTCGATGCCGACCACATTCAGGAAGGTTTCCTGCTGACCGGCGAACGAGGCGTCGGGCAAGTCTTCGGCCGTGGCTGACGAGCGCACCGCAAACGACGCCCCCGGATGGCCGGCAGTGAGGCGGGCAAATTCGCCACGAACAGCCGCTTCGAAATCAGCGGGGAACACAGCGTGCTCGACCCAACCCCGGATCTCCGCACCGGCCTCAGCCAGCGCGCGCACGTCTTCGATATCAAGTGCGGCCAAACGGGCATTGATGCGATCCGTCAAACCGCTTTCAGTCAGAAAGCGCCGAAACGCGTGGGCCGTGGTGGCAAAACCGCCGGGAACACGCACGCCGGAGGCGGCCAGTTGCGAAATCATCTCGCCGAGCGAGGCGTTCTTGCCGCCGACCGTCTCGACGTCACTCATGCGCAACTGCTCGAACGGGGCCACCAAGGCGGTCGCCAAATCAACCTGGGACATCACAAACTCCATGAAGAAAAGAAAACCTGTGCGGCGCAGCGAGGCACCTGATGCAGAACATTCTACGGGTGCAACCCTGCCGTTTCCTGTCATAGTTCCCGCTCGTTGATCGCCCCCAACAGCCCCTTAGGCCGCAACCCGGCAGCAGTCCCATGCCCAATCACACCGTCTTCTTTGTCTCCGATGGCACTGGCATCACCGCAGAGACTTTTGGCAACTCGATCCTGGCGCAATTCGCCATCGAACATCGCCACGTGCGCCGCCCCTTCATCGACACCATCGAGAAGGCTGAGCAGGTGGTGCGCGAGATCAACGCCATGGCCCACGATGAAGGCCGCCGGCCCATCGTTTTCCTCACGTTGATCAACGAAACCGTGCGCCAGATCCTGAGCAACCAGGCCAACGCCTTGGTGATGGATATGTTTCAGCGCTTTATCGAGCCGCTCGAAGCCGAGTTCGGTCTCAAGTCGAACCACCGCGTGGGCCGTTTTTCCGACGTCACGCGCAGCCAGCAGTATCACGACCGCATCGAGGCGATCAATTTCTCGCTGGCCCATGACGACGGCCAATCCTCACGCAACCTGAGCGTGGCCGACGTGATCTTGGTGGGCGTTTCGCGCAGCGGCAAAACACCGACGTCGCTTTACTTGGCGATGCAGCACGGCATCAAGGCCGCCAACTACCCGCTCATCCCCGACGACTTCGAACGCGGCAACCTGCCCTCGATGCTTGCGCCCTACAAACGCAAATGCTTCGGCCTGACCATCGACCCCGACCGCCTCAGCCAAATCCGCAACGAACGCCGCCCCGGCAGCAAATACGCCGCCCTAGCCAACTGCCGCATGGAAATCAACGAAGCCGAACGCCTGATGAAACGCGAAGGCATCGCCTGGCTCTCATCCACCCACAAATCCATCGAAGAAATCGCCACCACCATCCTCAACGAGATTCGACCGGATCGGTTGGAGTATTGAAGTTGGGGAAACTGCGGGCGATGCACTGAGTCACCATCGAGACGATTACCGCCTTGGCCGGGGCCGTCTGAGGACGGCGGCTTGATCGCTTCGCCTCCCGGCTCAGTCGGTCGGTCTGGGGGTTGAGGGGCTGCTGGCATGTCTTGAGTTTTTACCCCTTCGCCACGCCTGTACAGTCTCGCATTCCCTTCTTGACTCGCTTGTCAATACCGGGGGGGGGGGGGTGAATACGTACTATTTTATCTATGCTCAGCTCGCATTGATTCAAGTTTTCCTCCCACATTACAACAATGTTATTGATCCACTGATCAGATCTAGCATCTATATGCCCAAATTGAATACTTTCTATTTTTTCTCGATATGCATTAGCCAGATATATGTTGCGAACATATTCATAAATCACTTCTAATTCGTCATTGCTGGCGCACTTCGAAAAAATAGAATCACCTATACACCGCACAACCGTTACAGTACTGAACTGCCTCAAAACTACGCCATCACGATAGTATTTAAGAAAACTTTTCTTCAAAATTATTTGATTACTTTTTCCTTCAACCGCTATCGCCTTTAACATTGATCTATATGCTTTATCCTCTCGTCGCCAATTGACGTAATTATTACCCAGCAAGCCAAGAAGCACGCCCAAAGCAGTGGTAAACATGCTTAAAAATGCTTTTACCCATTCAGCATCAATCATATATATCTTATGTATCACAGAATAGAATTCGCGCCCTATCCAAAGAATCTTTAAAAGAGCGATGCCCAATTTTGCATTCAAACTTATTTAGTTGGTTTCTGCTTTGTATCGGCTGATTTAATACATCACCACAAATCCATGCCAAACAAAAATCCTCAATGAGATCAACCTCATCTTGTTTGACCGCATCCAACTCCATATAACGTAGTTTATTAAAAATCTCTAAATCATCTAAACCACTCTTTGACTTAACATTCATTGGAAACCATGCATCATTCTTATATATAGGTTGGATCAGAGGATTCATACGAATCAACCTCAACTCATCAGCCCCACAAAGAGCTGCTCCATGCAAAATACGGTACGCCGCGTAAGTTGCAGCATCCGGAGGATCATCAAGAATAGTGCAGGCCATAGTACGAACATAATCAAAATATCCATCAGACTTTAATTCAGGCTCAACACCTAATGGCTCTTCAACGGCATCATCTTCTGAATGAATAGGCAAAAATACAGAACCAGTACCCAAGCTAAGTATTTTTATACTATTTACATCGACATTATTAGAAATAGCCTCAACCACTGAAACCAATATTGGATTATTGTATCCAGCAGCAGCCCCATCCCAGAATTTTCGACCTTTAAAAGCGTCTGTATCTAATTGGGCTGGTTTATCAAAAAATTTAACAGGTGCCGTTGACGAAGCATGTAATGCTTCAGCAAGAGTCGGAACACCATTTCCAAAATCACCCGAAGATAAGCTATCAACATTTGATCGAAAGAATACTGATCTTTGTCGATCATAATCAAATGCCACAATAATAAAATCCGGCAACCCGTCCATTTTATTTATTTTTGAGTCCCCATTAATAAACCCATTTTTGGCAAAATTATTTAACAGGCCTCGAATACCAATTAATTTTTTCTCCGTATCATATTTTGTCAAAATTCGAATAAAATTTTCATAAAAAATACTCTCCCTGACGTCTGAGTTTTTAAACATATTAATGATTTGTTGCGGTGCCATATCAACAGCCAAGCAGCCAGCAACTAAGCTACCACCAGAATTAGCAGCAACAAGATCAAATCTTTTCAAAATATCACGACCGCCCAAATCAGGAAACAACTCCTTCAGAGCATACGCTTGAATAATAGACCAAGCACCGCCGCCATCAAGTGAAAGAATTTTTGTGTACGACATACACAGCCTCAATTCTCACTTGTTTTCAGTTGGCAGGTCTTCACCAAGGAGCACTTTGCTCAAAAAACCTAAGAAACGCCTCCATTTGTCACTAGACAAAAACACAGCAACAAGAGCGATAATAAAGGCAAAACTAATATATGCAGCGCACCCATAAATAACATTACCAATAAAACGACCATCTCCACCCATCAAAAAACCACCACCGATCAAACCCGATATACCAGAAATGCTTTTAAACACATCCTGTGTTTTATTACCTGATCTAATTGAATACATCACAAAATAGCCCACAACAACCCAAAAACCAGAAAAATTCGTAGACCAGTCCATGATATAACTCTCCTATTCTGATCAAAAAACGCACTTATTACTGTGCAAAGTCCCAGCCAATTTGTATTGCAAGCCACTGATCACCATCATGTTTATAGACAACAGGGGCATTGGTGCCAACGCGATCTTTGCCACTCAAAATGCCGACTTTGAAAGGCGTATCAGATTTCGTCACATCAAACATCAAGCCAGCAGCCTGCGAAAAAGCCGTTATGTTTACTTCTCTTGGTTCTGCACCAGCGGCATCTTTGACCGTTGTTTTTATGCTTGTAATTCCCGCAGACACAATAAAACTGACACCCCACCCAGTTTGACCCATTCTGTAGCCCAAAAACGGGCCAAGCGTAGAACTAGCCTCTAAGCTACCATCACTAGGGAAATATTTGTACGGAACAATCAAGCCGCCATAGACAAAACCGTACTTTGAATATCCAATTTTTTCGAGATGAGCAGCCTTTACAGCATATCCTTGACTCTCTACAACTAAGGAGTCAACGGACAACTTACAATCATCATTATTAAAAGTTATACGACTTACAAATTCACCAGCCAATGCTAACTTACTAGGCCCACCCATTCCATTGCAAGGAATATCCAGCACAGAAACATACACATCACCATCACTATTTTTAATAATTTTTAATTTAGTCCTTGCAGGAGCCAGAAAACTCGGCGCGTTAGAAGTATCAACAGATTTTCCAGCGGTACCAATGACTGGATGGAAACCATCGAGCGCAGATTTTAAAACGACCGTATCACCATCAGATATCACTCTTCCATCAGCGTCAGTAGCATTGGCCTTCGTTACAGAAATCACAGCCAAGAAAATGCACCCGACACAACCTACAAGTTTTTTTGAGTTACTCATGATTCGCTCCAAAAAATTATTACACCCGCAAAGATCAATCTAAATCAACAAGACCTTTCACATAATATCTAGCATATTTAATTGAAAGTAGCTCTTTGCGCCCTTTTTTATTAGGCAATGCAACAGCCAGATGAACCCATCGACCAAATTCGTAGATGATTTGATCATATTCAATATCACAAGCAGCGACCATCTTGGCCGTTTCAAGCACCGTACCAAAACGGGGCACCGTGAAATCAGCAGCTAATCCAGTGCGATGAGCACTATCCCGAGCACCGCCAACAGCTTTGTTCAAGGCATCGGATCGGTATCCGCTGCTTATAACAATAGGAAAACCACCCAACGCTGATCTCACAATCTCAAGCTGCTCAGCCAAATGAGTCAAGTTTGTAATAATTGTGCTACTGGGAACGTTATAAATATTTCTGCGAGCAGCCTCTTGACTCGCTGTTAATTCATCAAGGGAAAAATGAGTGGTTAGCACAGTTGACATGAAATCCTCACTGAGTTGTATTCTCAGATATCGACTACAAACCAAGCGCAGATGACGTATCTTGATCCAAAAATCCTGATTGATTTAAGCCTGAGTTAGCTTGGAATTCCAACAAGGCAGATGTGGTTCTGCGGCCTCTGAATCCATCAATGGGGCCAGGATCAATACCAATATAAAACAATGCAGCTTGAGCCGCCCGAAGATGAAGATCTGGCAATTTGACATTAAACTTGGCATACGCAGCGGCAAGTCGCGTGTCATATTCATTATCTCTGAAACTTGGGCCATTGTATTTTCTGGCGAATGTGACCCAATTTTGACGCTGCAATGCAGGTGCGAGACCCATTGCAGCAATAAAATTAGCCACGGCCATAAGCTGAGATTTTTCATCATCAAGCATGGATAAGACCATTCCACTCACGCTGGAGAAGCCCGCCGACTTGAAATTAAAACCCATCACTTGACCGATGCCCCAAGATGCACTTTGAAGTGCTTTTTCTTCATCTAATTTGATAGCTTTATTGAGTCGATCATATTCTCCATAACCACTTGTATAGCCGCCTGGAATTTTATTACTGATATTTGAATCGACACCATCATATTTTCCATCCGTCAATCGATGAAAAACATGTCGTTCGAAGAGTATTTGTGGCCGTTTATCTTGTAAAAATCCAAACCCACGTGTTTCCACTGCAAGTACAGCCCAAACATCTGGATCAGTGGCCTTAAGTAACTGGCACGCAGCATCCATATCCTCGTCAGTCAGAGGTCGGCCTCGTCCTTGGAAGTTCATGATTCGCTCCCGTCATATCAACTGACAAATAATTATCAGCGATCAAACCCCAAAGCCACGCACAGAAATAGAAAGACAAAATAACCCAGCACAAACCCAAAACGGCTTGCCATGTACGGGTGTGAATGGAATCTTTGTTCGTGACTTTTGTCACAGACTACGCCTGAGTGGCGGAGTTGTCGCCCCAGAGAAAACCCTTAGTCGAAACTTAAGGTTTGCCGGGCAGATTCGTAGAAACAGATGGCGGCGGCGGCGGCGACATTGAGGGATTCTTCGCCGCCGGGTTGGGGGATGGTGACGGTGTGGGCGCAGCGGGCCATGAGGGCGGGGCTGACGCCTTGGCCTTCGTGGCCGAAGACCCAGGCGCAGGGTTGGGGCAGGCGCAGGCGGTGGAGGGGGTCGCTGGTGGCGTGCGAGCTGGTGGCCAAGAGGGGCACGGGCAAGGCGGCGAGGTCGTCGGCGCTCAGGCCTTCGTGCAGGCTCAGGGCAAAGTGCGCCCCCATGCCGGCGCGCAAGACTTTGGGCGACCAAAGTGCGGCGGTGCCTTTGAGGGCCAACACCTGGCGCACGCCCAAGGCGGCGGCGCTGCGCAAAATAGTGCCAACGTTACCGGCGTCTTGCAGGCGATCGAGCACCACCGTGGCGACGGTTTGGAATGTCGTTGGCAGGCCGGGCACATCGATCAAAAAACCCAGCGGCGGCGGCGATTCAAGGGTGCTGCATTGGGCCATCAACACGTCGCTCAAGACCACGACGTCGGGCACATGCAGGGCCAAAGCGCGCAGGTTCGGGTCATCCCAAGCGCTGCGGCTGAAAACAGCGGTGCGTGGCAGCCCACCCCGGGCCAGAAAAGCGCGCACCAAGTGATCGCCCTCCAGCCAGATGCGCCCCTGACGCCGATAGCCGGTGGGGTCTTGCACCAAGCGGCGCAGTTCCTTGACCCAAGCGTTGGCGGCGGAGTCGATCAAACGGGGGGCAAGCAGGGTCATGACGAAGAGGTCAGCGTGACGGACGAAGAAGACAGGGCAAGGGCCAGCGTGGCGCGGCGCACCGGGGCAAAGGATTGGCGGTGCTGCGGACAAGGGCCGTGCAGCCGCAAGGCCTCTTGGTGAGCGGGCGTGGGGTAACCCTTGTGGATGGCGAAACCGTACTGCGGCCAGCGCGCGTCCATCTCTAGGCAAAGCCGGTCACGCGTCACCTTGGCAAGGATCGACGCCGCTGAAATGGCTTGCACCTTGGCGTCACCCTTGACGATGGCTTCGGCGGGCATTTTCAGCAGCGGCAAACGGTTGCCATCGACCAGCACCTTGGCGGGCTTGAGGCGCAAGCCTTCGACGGCGCGCTTCATGGCCAGCAAGGTGGCTTGGAGGATGTTGAGCTGATCAATCTCAGCCGCGCTGGCTTCGGCGATGCAAAAGGCCAAGGCCTTGGCACGGATCTCGTCAAAAAGCAGCTCGCGCCGCCGCTCGGTCAGCACTTTGGAGTCGGCCAAACCAAGGATGGGTTGCAGCTCGTCAAGGATCACTGCGGCGGCCACCACCGGGCCGGCCAGCGGACCGCGCCCCGCTTCGTCCACGCCCGCCACCAAACCCATGGTGTCAAAGCTGAACGTGAGTTGAGATGGCGCTTCAGCGCTGGAGGATTTGCGCGATCGCATCGGTGGCTCGGCGCGCCGTATCTTGGCGCAACAGACGGTGAAGGTCGTCGAAACGGGCCGAAACGCGCGCGCAGGCCGCCGGATCATCCAGCCAGCGCAGCGCCTCACGGGCCAGCGCTTCGGGCGTGGCGGCGTCTTGGATCAGTTCAGGCACCACAAAGTCGCGCAGCAAGATGTTGGGCAACCCCACCCACGGCTGCAAACGCATGCGCTTCATGAGCTGCCAGCTTAAAAAATGCATGTGATAGGCGATCACCATCGGCCGCTTGAACAAGGCCGCTTCGAGCGTGGCGGTACCGCTGGCGATCAAGGTCAGGTCGCAAGCGGCCAGCGCCTCGTGTGAGCGGCCGTCGAGCACGTCGATGCTCACCCCGGGCGCGTGCTCAGCCAGCAGCGCGTCGAACATCAAACGCAAGCCCGGCACCACCGGCAACACAAAGCGCAAGCCCGGGCGCTGCTTGACCAACAAGGCCGCCGCCGCCAACAGGCGCGGTGCCATGTGCCGCATCTCGCCCCGGCGACTGCCGGGCAGCAGCGCGATCACCCGCTCGGACGGGGTGTAGCCCAGCCGCGCCCGGGCCGCGACGCGCGGTGTTTCAAGCGGAATCGCATCCGCCAGCGGATGGCCGACGTAGGTCGCGGGGATGCCGGCCTTGGCGTAAATCTCGGGCTCGAACGGGAACAGGCACAGCACGTGATCGGTCGAGCGGCGCATCTTGTCAATGCGACCGGCGCGCCACGCCCAAAGCGAAGGGCCGACGAAATGGATCGCCGGGATGCCAGCGGCCTTGAGGCGCTCTTCCAGACCGAGGTTGAAATCGGGCGCATCAACACCGATGAACAGATCAGGTTTGTGGACCAACAAACGCTCAGCCAGCTGTCGGCGGATGCCCGCGATCTCGCGGTAATGGCGCAGTGCTTCGGCGTAGCCATGGACGGCCAGCTTGTCGTGCGGCCACCAAGCCTGGAAACCTTGGGCCGCCATCTTCGGCCCGCCGATGCCGACCGCTTCCAGGCCCGCCCAGCGCTGGCGCAAGCCGCCCAGAAGAAGCCCGGCGAGCAAGTCGCCCGAGGTTTCGCCCGCCACCATGGCCAAACGTGGCGCATCTTGCGTCATGGTCATGGTGTGAGCAGCAGCAAGGACTCAGCGCACCAAGCCACGCTTGGCTTGGGCGATGAAGTCGAGCATCAAGGTGATATCGGCGTCGATTTGGGCGTCGATCTCAGCTTCCTGCCCAGCCTCACTGCCCTGCCCGCGCAGCGCGCTGATCGCTTCCACCGCTTGCTCCAGCGGCATGCCGGAGCGGAACAACAGCTTGTGCATCTCGCGGATCGGGTGGAGCCGCTCGTTGCTGAAGCCGCGCCGGCGCAAGCCGGTGAGATTGACCGCCCGCACGCTCAAGGGGTTGCCGTCCACCGTCATGTAGGGCGCAACGTCTTGGGCCACATGGCCTTGGAAGCCGATCATGGCGTGCGCACCGATGTGGACAAACTGATGCACGCCTGAGAGCCCACCGATGGTCGCCCAGTCGCCCACATGCACATGGCCCGCCAGCGTGACGTTGTTGGCCAAGACGCAGTGGCTGCCCAGGCGCACGTCGTGCGCCAGATGGACGTAAGCCATGATCCAGTTGTCTGAGCCGACGCGGGTGACGCCTTCTTCTTTGAAGGTGCCGGTGTTGAAGGTGCAGAACTCGCGGATCGTGTTGCGGTCGCCGATCACCAGCTCGGTGATCTCGCTGCCGTGGCTCATGTCCTGCGGCAACGCGCCGATGGAGCTGAACTGAAAGATGCGGTTGTCTGTGCCGATGGTGGTGCGGCCTTCGATGACGCAGTGCGGCCCAATGGCTGTCCCCGCCCCGATCTTGACCTGCGGCCCGACGATGCTGTACGGGCCCACCGTGACCGAGGCGTGCAGCTCAGCGGCAGGGTCCACAAGGGCGGTGGGATGGATCTGCGCCATGACCGACTCTCCTCTTTGCTTTAGGCAATCTTGCGCATGGTGCACATCAGCTCGGCCTCGGTGGCGAGCTCACCGTTGACCAGCGCACGCGCTGAATACTTGAAGATGCCGGCCTTGGCCCGCAGGATGGTCGATTCGAGCACCAGCTGATCACCCGGCTCGACCGGACGCTTGAAGCGCGCGCCGTCGATGCCGGCGAAATACACCACCGTGTCGTCACCCGGGTCTTCGCCCATCGAGGCAAAGCTCAGCAGCGCCGAGGCCTGCGCCAGCGCTTCGAGGATCAACACACCCGGCATCACCGGACGGTGCGGAAAGTGGCCCATGAAGAACGGCTCGTTGATCGTGACGTTCTTGATCGCGCGGATGCTCTTGTTCAGCTCGATCTCCAACACGCGGTCCACCAGCAGGATCGGGTAACGATGCGGCAGCTTCTTCAGGATCTGGTGGATGTTCATGGTCGTCATAGGTCGCTCTTTTTGTCGAAGTTCTTATCGAGGTTCTGTTCGAAGTTTTTTTCCAGGGCGCGCAAACGCTCGCGCAAGGTATGCAAGTGGCGCAGGGTGGCGGCGTTTTTTTCCCACGCGCTGTTGTCGTCGATGGGGAAGACCCCGCTGTATTGGCCAGGCTGCTTGATGGAGCGCATCACGGTGCTGGAGGCCGAAATATGCACACCGTCAGCCAACTCTAGGTGGCCCAAGACCACCGCCCCACCGCCCACGGTGCATCCCTTGCCAATGCGCGCACTGCCGGCCACGCCGGCACAACCGGCCATCGCGCTGTGGTCGCCGATCTGCACGTTGTGTCCGATCTGGATCAAGTTATCGAGCTTGACGCCGACCCCGATCACGGTGTCTTCCAGCGCCCCCCGGTCGATGCAGGTGTTGGCACCGATTTCCACGTCGTCACCGATGCGCACACCGCCAAGCTGCTCGATTTTTTCCCAGCGGCCTTGGGTGGGCGCAAAGCCAAAACCGTCGGCCCCAATCACCACACCGCTGTGCAACAAGCAGCGCGCACCCAACACCGTGCCCGGCATCAAGGTGACGCGCGGTGCCAGCCGCGTTTGGGCACCGATGACCACACCGGCACCAATAAAAGCGTGCGCGCCGATCTGTACGCCTTCGGCCAACACCGCGCCGACTTCCACCACCGCTTGCGGGCCAATCACCACGCCCGCACCCAACTGCGCCTCGGGCGCGACCACCGCGCTGGGATGCACACCAGCCGGCGGCTGCGGGCGCGTGCGCGCCGCCCACCACTGGGTGAGCCGAGCAAAGTACAGGTATGGGTCCGGCGTGATCAGCGCAGCACCCCGGGCCACGGCCTCATCGCGCAGCGCCGGGCTGACGATCAGGCAGGCGGCGGCTGTGGTGCGCAGTTGTGCGACGTAGCGCGGATGCGAGACGAAGCTGATGGCGCAAGCATCGGCCGCCGCAAGGCCAGCGATGCGCGCAATCACCAAGCGGCCATCACCGATCAGCTCACCGCCCAAGGCTTGGTGCAACTCGGCCAGCGTGGTTGAAAACACCCCCGCCATCACTTGGCCGTCACAGAAGCCGCGTTGAGCGCCTTGATCACCTTCTCGGTGATGTCCACCTTGGCCGAAGCGAAGACCGCCTCTTGGACGATCAGGTCGTACTTGTCTTGCTCATAGATCTGGCGAATCACCCGATTGGCACGCTCAACCACCGCCGACAACTCTTCGTTGCGCCGCTGATTCAGGTCTTCTTGAAACTCGCGCCGCTTGCGCTGCAAGTCGCGGTCTTGCTCAAGCAAATCGCGCTGGCGCTTGGTGCGTTCGGCTTCCGACAGCGTCGGTGCGTCCTTATCGAGCTTTTCTTCCGCGCCCTTGCGACGCTGCTCGGCTTCACGCAGCTCACGATCCCGCTTGCCAAACTCGGTTTCAAGCTTGGCTTGAGCTGCCTTGGCGGGGGCCGCTTCGCGCAAAACCCGCTCGCTGTTGACGTAACCCAACTTGAGTTCTTGGGCCGAGGCCGAGGGCAAAGTGCCCGCCAAGGCAAGAGCCGCACACAGGCTCGTGAGAGTGGACTTCATCAAAATGCGGTCCCGATCTGGAATTGGAAGTTCTGGATTTTATCCTGCGGGAAATAGCGCACAGGTTTGCCGTAGCTGAACTTCAGCGGCCCGACCGGAGACATCCAAGACAAGCCCACACCCATCGACGCCCGCAAGGAAGTCGCGTCGATGATCTCGGTGTCGTTCCAGACATTACCGGCATCGGCATAGGCAAAGATACGCAACGAGCGGTCGTTGCCTGCGCCCGGGAACGGCACATAAAGCTCGGTGTTCAGGTTGACTCGGCGGCTGCCGCCGATATAGGCCCCCGTCACATCCACCGGCCCGAGAGAGTTTTGATCGAAGGAGCGCACCGTGCCCAAACCCCCGGCATAAAAATTCTTGAAGACCGGGAAGGGTCGGCCCATCAAACCGACGCCGTAGCCGACTTCGGCGTTGGCCCCGAGCGTGACACGCTTGGACAGCGGCCAATACTTTTGCAATTGGGCATTCGAGCGGAAGTAGCGCGCATCCCCCAACACCCCCAGTTCGAGATTGACCCGCTGATAGGCCCCCGAGTTCGGGGCCATCGAGTTGTCCCGCCCATCACGCTGCCAACCCAGGGTCAGCGGCACAGTGGTACTTGAAGCACCGTAGTCCGCGCGGTAGCGGAAGTAATACTCGGGCAAAGCCGAGGACGCCAAAATGTCGGTGCGCTCCACGCCACCACCGAGAAACACCTTGTCCAGCTCTGTCACCGGCACACCAAAACGCACCGAACCGCCCCGGGTGATCAACTGGTAATACTCGCCTTGGCTGTTGATCGGCTTGTTGGTGCGGTAGTAGACATCGAAGGAGCGAGACACGCCCTCATCGGTGAAGTAGGGATCGACCGAGGAGAAATTCAACGTGCGGATGGCCGCACTGGTGTTGAAGTCGATACCAAAGTAATTGCCCGAGCCGAAGATATTGTCTTGTCGTATCGAGGCCGTGAACCCCAGCTGCGTGGCCGTCGAATAGGTCGCGCCCACCATCATGCTGCCGTTGGGCTTTTCTTTGACGGTGAACGTGAGATCGACTTCATCCGGGCTGCCGGGGACTTCTTGCTGTTCAACCTCGACTTGGCTGAAATACCCCAAACGGTCGATGCGATCCCGCGAGAGCCTGATGCGCCGGCCGTCATACCAAGCTGATTCGAATTGGCGCACCTCGCGCCGAATCACTTCATCACGGGTACGGGTGTTGCCAGAGATATGGATGCGCCGCACATAAGCCCGACGGCCCGGATCAGCGTGAAGCGTGATCGACACCTGACCTG
>NZ_JBYSVC010000017.1:0-40519 GCF_057922285.1 Leptothrix toolikensis (SeqCode) | reverse complement strand
GCCAGCACGGTGACCACGCGGTGCTTCAGACACCACGCTGCCCAGCCAAGGTAGCGCGTCATCCAGCGCGGTTCGGGGTGGCTTTCCTTGGGCGGACGCAGGATGTAGGCCGACATCATCGGCGTGAGCATCCGGGCCACAACCAGCGAGAAGAACACCGCGATGGCGGCGGTCCAGCCGAACTGAACGAAGAATTTGCCCGGCACGCCACCCATGAAAGCGGTGGGCAAGAAGACGGCGATCAGCGTGAAGGTGGTGGCGATCACGGCCAAACCGATCTCGTCGGCCGCTTCCATGGCCGCCTGAAACGGCGTTTTACCCATACGCAGGTGCCGCATGATGTTTTCGATCTCGACGATGGCGTCATCGACCAGCACGCCCACGACCAGCGACATGCTCAGCAGCGTGACGATGTTGAGCGAGAAGCCGAACAGGTAATACATCGCCGCAAAGGTGGGCAGCACCGACAAGGGCAGGGCGGTGGCGGCCACCAGCGTGGCACGCCAATCGCGCAGGAACAGCCAAACCACGATCACGGCCAGAATTGAGCCTTCGAGCAACAAATACATCGAGCCGCTGAAGTTCTCGACCGTGGCGTCGATGAAGTTGAAGGCTTCGTTGACGCTCACGTCCGGATGCTCGGCGCGCAGCTTGTCGAGCGCGGTCCGCACCCCCTCGGCCACATCGGTTTCGCTGGCTCCGCGTGAACGCACGATCTCAAAACCGACCACCGGCGCGCCGTTGAGCAAAGCGGCGCTGCGTTTTTCAGCCACCGTATCGCTGATCTTGGCGATCTGATTCAGACGAATGCGCCGCCCGTCGGGCAGCGTGATGTCCATCCGGCCCAGCTCTTCAGCACTTTTGACGGTGGCCAAGGTGCGCACCGATTGTTCGATACCGCCCACATCGGCGCGCCCGCCCGAGGCGTCTTGTTGCACGGCCTTGAGTTGGCGCGAAACATCGGCCGCTGAGGCATGCAAAGCCAGCAGCTGGGTCGGATCGAGCTCGATAGCCACTTCACGACTCACGCCGCCCACCCGGGTGACTGAACCCACGCCGCGCACTGAAAGCATGGCTTTGGTGACGGCGTTATCCACGAACCACGACAGGGCCTCGTCGTCCATGCGGCTCGAAGCCACGGTGTAGGTCAGGATCGGTGAGCCGGCCAGATCAAGCTTGTTGATCACCGGGTCGCGAAGGTCGGCGGGCAGATCCGCACGGATGCGAGCCACCGCGCCGCGCACATCATCGAGCGCTTCTTGGCTGGATTTTTCAAGACGGAATTCGACCGTGACGAGGGCCACGCCGTCTTGCACCTTGGTGTAGATGTTTTTGACACCTTGGATCGAGGCCACGGCGTTTTCGATCTTGCGCGCGACTTCGGTTTCCAACTGAGCTGGGGCAGCGCCGGCCAGCGAGGCGGTGACGTTGATGGTGGGCAGGTCGATGTCCGGAAACTGCTGGACTTTCATCGACTTGAAGCCCATCAGGCCGGTGAGCGTGAGCATCAAAAAGAGCATCACGGCCGGGATGGGATTGCGGATGCTCCAAGCGGACACATTCATGGCGGGCTCCTGGCTCAGCGCACAGCGGCGGGTTGGACGGGCACCGCAGCCGTTGCGGGGCTTTCAACCACGCGCACACCGTCACCATCACCCAAAAATGCGCCGCCTGAAGCCACCACTTTGGCGATCGGATTCAACCCCGAAGTAATTTCGATCCGGTCTCCTTGGCGGCGACCCGTCGCGACCTTGGTCTGTGTGACCTTGTTGTCCATCCCCACTTGGAAGACATAGCTGAAGCCATCGCGCAGCAGCACGGCCGATTGCGGCAAGGTCTGGGCCGCAGCGCGTCCGAGCTCGAAATCACCCTTGGCGAACATGCCGGCACGCGCTGAGCCGTTGGCCGGCAGATCGACATACACCAGCCCGTTGCGGGTGGCGGGGTCCACGGTCGGGGCCACCATGCGCACCTTGCCTTGGATAGGCGTTCCACCCGCTGGCGTCAGGCTGACTTGGGTGCCGGGTTGAATGCGGGCCAACTCGGTGGCGGGCACTTCAGCGCGCCACTCTAAGCGCCGCTGGCGGATCAAGCGGAACAGTTCTTGACCGGGTTGGACCACCGCGCCGACGCTGGCTTGGCGCGCGGAGATCACGCCGTCGTCCAAGGCCGTGATGCGGGTTTGGCTGAGACGCAGTTCATCGGCGCTGAGGCGCGCTTTCAGGGCCTCTAGGCGTGCCGCAGCGGTTTGTTCGGCGGTGAACGCTTGTTGGCTTTGCTGCGCACTCATGGCCCCACCGGGCTGAAGTTGGCGGGCCCGATCCGCGTTGGCCCGAGCCTCCGTCAGCACCGCTTGGGCTTCGGCCAGATTGGCGCGTGAAGCGGCCACGTCGGCGGAGACCGATTCCGATTGCAGTCGTGCCAAGAGTTGACCGCGCCGCACGTTGTCGCCGACGTTGACCAAGACGTCCAGCAAGCGCAGCCCGCCGGCTTCGGCCCCGATCACGGCTTCTTGCCACGCCATCAGATTGCCGTTGGCGGTGATCGTGAGCGGCCAGTCCGCCGCTTGCAGGCTGGTGACGGTGACAGTCAATGCTGGGCGAGCCTTCGTTTTTGGCGCGGCCGCAGGTGCCGTTTTGTCTGTGGCTGCATCGCTTGCAGCATGGACCCATAAAGAGCCACCCAGTCCGAGGCCCGCAAGAGCGGTCAAGGCAAGGGCGTAGCGATGGCGGTGGGGCAGGGAGGTGAAGCCGGTCATGTCAAATTCCTAGAAAGGCTTGAAGCGAGGTGATGGCGGTGTTTCTCGTGCTCGACCAAGACCATGGCCCAATCGACCAGCCGTTCTAGATGGGCTGCGTTGTCGTTGAGCGTGAGCTCGGCGGTGTGGCACGGCAGGAAGCTGCGCGAGAGCTGGTCATGGGCCAAGGCCACGATGGCAAAGGCAAGTTGCCGCAAGGCGGGTGTCTCAGCGGGCGCACCCACGTGGCGTCCCAAGCAGCGCACCAAGCGTTCGTGTTGGGGCTGGATGTGTTGCAAGATCAGGTCAGCGCAACCAGCGGTGGGCTCGATGAGTTCACGCAGGTACAGCCGCATCATGGCGGCACGATCAGCTTGGTTGCTTGGACAGCAAATGGCCCCGATCACTTGGTGCAGATGAGTCGCTAGATCAACGTCGATGTCATCCAAGTTCTCGAAAGTGCGATCAGCGTCCTGAATCGGGCGCAGCAAAACGGTGCGGTACAGGCCGTCCTTGTCACCAAAGTAGTAATGGATCGAGGCCCCATTGACGCCAGCGGCTTGGCAGATTTCGCGTGTTGAGGTCGCAGTGAACCCTTTGTCTGCAAAAAGCAACGTGGCGGCCTCGATCAGACGAGCACGTGCTTCCGTTCCCCGTGGGGTTGTGGCTGCATGGATGGGCTCAGATCCAACAGTTTCGGGTGCGAAAGGGCTGAGATTTGACATTGACCAAGATCATAGATGAAATCAAGCAGTCGCTTGAAAGCTAGGGTAAGGACTAGGTATGCATGCGTTGACGGTTCGAAAGCTCACCTAAAACACTACAATGCGCAGCGCATTGGGTTCTTTTGCCCGGATCTGGATCAAAGCGAGATGCCGACACTGGAAGATCTCTCGGAGCGCGTCGAACGATTGCTGCTCCGCCACGAGGAATTAAAACGAACCCACGCGCTCATGGAGCAGCAAGTGGTCAATCTGATCCATGAGCGTGATGCCTTGCGCGTGCGTCTCGGAGCTGCGCGCAGCCGTATCGATACCTTGATCGTGCGACTGCCTGAGCGTTCGTCAGCGGGTGCTACGGCCATTGAGTCGTTTGAATCCGTGACCACCGACCCCGACCAGCCGGCCACCAGCTCATGAAGCAGCTTGAAGTCTTGATCATGGACCAGACCTATGTGCTGGGTTGCCCTGAAGGGCATGAGCAACGCTTGGCGGAGGCCGTGACGCGGGTCGACCGCGAGATGTCGATCATTCGCAATCACGGTAAGGTCAAATCGCGCGAGCGCATTGCGGTGCTGGCAGCGTTGAATTTGGCGTTCTCTTTCTCTGAGCCCAAAGACCCGGTACAGGTCTTTCCTGGCCAGTCTTTAGACGGTGAAAGTACCGCTCTTGTTGAGCCCCCTTGCGCCATTGATGTGGATGGGTTGGTGCGGCGCTTGGATGCCGCCTTGGGGTTGTGACCAGCTAACGGCTAGAATGAGCGCGTCCGTCGCCTCCGTGAGAGCTTTTATTTCCTTGAACCGATGCTTTCGCAAGCATGGGCTTGGAACATATCCCGGCTGGTGTGATCGTCTCGCGTCAGATGAACCCGAAGCCTGGCTGACCTCGCCCACCTGGACCCCTGGGTTCAGGAATGCGGCTCTCAGTTGGTGGCGGACTCCCTCATGATGATGATGGACCCCCTCTTGGTGGTCGAGCTGTTGCTCCTCGGCTCATGCACGGGCTTCATGGCGGGGTTATTGGGTATTGGCGGCGGGATGCTGCTGGTACCTTTCATGACGATGCTGCTGACTCGTCACGGCGTGGCGGATTCTCTTGCTGTGAAGATGGCGATTGCCACTTCTATGGCCACCATTTTGTTTACCTCTGTGTCGAGTGTGCGTGCGCATCACCGCCGAGGAGCCATTCGCTGGGATCTTGTCTTGGGTCTCGCCCCGGGCATAGTCATTGGTGGTTTGGTGGCTGGAGCCGGTATTTTTACCCTTCTCCAAGGCGCAACACTGGCGTTGGTTTTCGCGTTATTCGTGGGTTTTTCAGCGACGCAAATGTTGTTGAACCGTAAACCCAAACCCTCACGCCAGATGCCTGCCACCGTGGGTCGCTGGGGTGCTGGAGCCAGCATCGGCATGGTCTCTGGGCTGGTGGGTGCTGGCGGTGGATTCTTGTCAGTGCCTTTTATGACATGGTGCAACGTGCCTATGCATCGTGCGATAGCCACCAGCGCAGCACTGGGTTTCCCAATTGCTTTGGCCAATACGGTCGGCTACGTGATCGGGGGTTGGCACATAGAAAACTCCTTACCGGGCAGCTTGGGCTACCTCTGGCTACCTGGACTGATGGTGGTGGCATCAGCCAGTGTTTTGACCGCGCCATGGGGTGCCCGTGCTGCGCATGCGCTGGACGTGGTTCAACTGAAAAAAGTCTTCGCTTTGATGCTGTATGGGCTTGCGGCCTACATGCTCAGCCGTGCGCTGCCGCTGTGTTGGTTTAATACAAATTAAATAATTTAATTATTCTTGTTTTTATGGGGTCAAAATTCACATTCCCAGATGTTTGTTACTTTTGTATTTTTTTGTTAACAAAAATTTCCTGAGTTTGTGCTCTAAGAACGATTTTTAGATGCGTCTTATTTGTATCAAATTGAAGCAGTGAACTGTTTGTTTCTCTTTCGGTAGCATTTCACTGCAATTTCAAATCTTCGGGAGGACTGATTGAGGTTCTCCACTATCATTTCTGAAGAAATCATTGTCAGCTCTGGATGTTGTCCATTCATCATGCCGGGCGTGTGTCGTTTTTTTTGAGTCTGTATTGGGGAAATCATGTCTACCAGATATTTCAGGTTCTCGCGCCGTCCCGTTGCAGCCGCCGTTGCGGCTGTCGTGGTTCAGATGGTGGCTTCGTCAGCTCAGGCCGGTCCTGGGTTTGTGTCATCGGCTGACACGCTCGGGAATCCGATTCGGCTCCAGACCTATTTCGCCCATAGCCCCTCTGGTCCGCGAGGTTTGCTTGCGAATGGTCTGGCTAACCCGAACGCTGTGGTACCGACACCGGCTGAAATTGCCACCATCTATGGGTCGGCGGCAGCCTACCCTGGTACGACCGGAACGCCACTGCGCAAGTTCGTGGATCCCTTGCCGATGTTTGGTCGGCCCGCCACGGGCGTGATACCCACTTTGGCAGATGGCTCCACGGCGAAATACGTCCCTGTGGCTGTGCCCGAGAAGTGGGTTGATACAAATGGCGTCAGAACGGGGGATGACTACTTCGAAATCGCGGCTGTCGAATACACCGAAAAGGTGCATACCGACTTACGCAAGGCCACCACATTTCGGGGTTATGTACAGCTAGAAACCAACACCAATGCAGCGCCTACTGCGACACGTTGGCCGCTGTTCTATCCCGATGGGATCACTCCCATCATGATTCAAGACACCAACCCGGATGGATCGCTGAAATTCGATAACGCCGGCAACAAGGTGTTGAAGCAAGCGGTGGCTATGGATAAGCCCCATTACATGGGTCCGGTCCTCAATGCCACCAAGGGCGTTGCAACACGGATCAAACTGCATAACTTGCTGCCGGTTGGTCGCGCCGAACTGCTACGTGACGCCGCTGGTGTGCCCATGTTGGTCAAGGGGCAGGTTCAAGTATCGAAGCGCAATGGTGATTTGTTCTTGCCGGTAGATCCGTCTTTGTCGGGTGCGGGGACTGGTCCGGATGGTAATCGCTATACCCAAAATCGGGTCTCCCCCCATTTGTTGGGCTCGGACGCCCCGTGGATCAGCTCCGGCTCACCGCACCATTGGGTTGCGGCTGAGGGTGAGGAAGACCCTGCGCGTGTAGGATCACTGGCCAGCCAGATTGCCGATCCCGTTGCGCTTGACAACTATCTCAAGGGCGCGGGGGTGGTCAACGTGCCTGATATGTATGCCCCGGGAGCGGGAGCACGCACGTTGTATTTCCCCAATCAGCAGACGGCGCGCTTGATGTGGATTCAAGACAGCGCCAATGGAGCGGGCCGACTGAATACCTATGCGGGCTTGATTGCCCCCGTTGTGTTGACCGATGCGGTGGAGCAAGACTTGATTGCTCGCGGCATCATCCCCGGCCCGGCAGAGACGCTACCCATCGTGATCCAAGACAAGTCCTTTGTCCCGGATGACATCGCCTTGCAAGATGCGCGCTGGAACACCACTGCGTGGGGTGCGCCGGGTGATTTGTGGATGACGCACGTCTACGAGACGCTTCAAGATCCAGCGCAACAGAGTGGCTTTAACAAGGTGGGTCGCTGGCTGTATGGCCCGTGGTTCTGGCCGATTTTCCCGGCCCAGTATGTGCTGCCCACGGGGGCCTATGGCAACGAGACCATGGTGCCTGAGGTGTACAGCGACACCCCCGTCGTCAACGGCGTGGCCTACCCTTACGTGGATGTTGAGCCCAAGGCTTACCGCCTGAGGCTGGTCAATGGCGCGGTGGATCGTTCCTTCTCGTTCAGTTTGTTTGAGGCCGACCCGGCCTTGTCTTTCCCGGTGTCGGGCAAGACAGAAGTGCGCATGGTGCCCGCTGGTATGCCTTTGGTGCAGTGCGCTAACGGTGAAACCCGCTGGACGCCCGCCAACCCCTGTACACCGTTTGATTGGCCTGTGGATGCCCGTGTGGGCGGCGTCCCTGATCCAACCTTGCCGGGGCCGACGCTTTATCAATTTGGTTCTGACGGCGGTTTGCTCCCCCATGTGGCCCCGATTGATCCCCTGCCGACCAATCCGCTTTATGACAAAGGCCGTGTCACGGTCTTGAATATCGCTACCACAGGTCTCTGGCTTGGCCCGGCCGAGCGGGCTGATCTGGTGGTGGATTTCTCGCAGTACGCTGGCAAGACCTTGATCGCCTACAACGACATGTTCTCCCCGGTGCCGGCCCCGGATTTCCGCGATGACTACAGCCCCGGTGTGGGCGATAACTCGCCCATCGGTGGTGCAGAAGATGCCAAGCCTGGTTTTGGCCCCAACACCCGTACCTTGATGCAGTTCCGCGTGAAGGCGGCTGTGACCACGCCAGGGATTGCGTTCAATACGACCGCGCCCGCTGTTCCGGCCTTGTTTGCTGAGCTTCCCAAAGCGTATGTGGGGCAGATCAACGGGGTGGTGACGCCTGGTGCTTCTCAAGGTCGCCCGATCGTGGCGCAGTCGGCCTATAACGCTGCCTTCAACCCCTTGAGCAATTGCCCAGCAGTGGTTCAGCCCAATACCCCGGGCTGCTGGGATGATGTCAGGGCGTTCTCAAGCATCTATGCCGGAACGACCAAAGAGCCCTTGCTGAAATATGTCCCGGGTACGCCCAATTTGTTTGACGCTGTTCAAGTCACAGCACCGGGGTTGGGGTACATCACGGCACCGGCCGTCACCTTCAGTGGTGGTGGCGCGACCACGCAGGCCACAGCCACATCCTCGCTCAAAATCGCTTCGATCACGGTGGTGAATCCCGGTTCGGGCTACACCACCGCCCCGCTGGTGACGATCGCTGTCAACGGCGGGGTGGCTGGGGGTGGCGCTTCGGCCAGAGCTGAGTTGCTGGTCAACTATGTGAAGGTGACCAACGGCGGTAACGGCTATCTCACGGCCCCCATGGTGACCTTTGCTCTGCCACCCAAAGGCGGTATTCAAGCGCAAGGCACCGCTGTCGTCACAGCCGGCAAAGTAAGCGGGATCACCATCACCAACCCCGGTGCTGGTTATGACCGTATCCCCATGATCAGCATTGCACCTCCCCCCGTGAAGGTGGGCAATGTGCGTGCCACCGCAACTGCCACAGGGGGGCTCTCTGCCTTTGTCTTGCTGGCGACCGATCCGACCAATCCGAACACCAAGGGTGGTTTGGGTTATGTGGATATGACCCAGATCTTGCTCACGATCACGGCACCGCCTGTCTTGGCCAACATGCCTGTGGGGGTGATAGCCACCGGCTCGCCGATTGGTGCGGTCTATGACGTGACCTTGACCGACCCGGGGGTTGGTTACACCACGGCCCCAGTCGTGACACTTACGGGCGGCGGGGGTGCAGGTGCTACCGCCACAGTTTTGCCGTCCGGTCAAGCAACCTCCGTGGTGCAGGCCAAGGCTGAACAAGAGTTGCATGAATCCACCTATGGTCGGACCAACACCTCGTTGGGCGTCGAAATGCCCTTCGTTAACGCGGGTGTGCAGACCACGATTCCGCTCAACAACCTTGATCCAGCGACCGAGTTGTTGGGCAGCAACGAGACCCAGATTTGGAAGTTGGTCCATAACGGCTTGTATAGCCAAGTGTTGGGCTTCGACGGCATGGAAGTCCAGTTGATCAACCGCGTGGGTTGGGACAACTTCAATGAGCCGCCGTTCCCGAACGAAGTCGGCTGGAAAGACTCGGTTCGCGTGCATCCGCTCTCAGACGCCATCGTTGCTGTGCGCCCCAAGAAGCCCACGATGCCCGGCTTCGGTTTGCCCATCAGCACACGACCCTTCGACCCCACCCAAGTGTTGGGATCAAGCTTTGGCTTCACGCAGCTCGCCTTGCTGGGCGGCGGGATCTTCCCGGGTTTGCCGCCTGCAGCGACTGTGAATCAAATTGGCAGCTACGGCTGGGAGTTCACATGGGGTAACCGTGTTCTCAGCCACGCTGAGAACGACATGCGTCGTCCGGTGGTGGTGAATGCCGTGCAGGCGATCCCCTTGGCTCCATCGGCGTTGGCCGCTACCGTACCTGTATTTACACAGGGTATGGTCTATCCGGGGGTGACGCTGTCATGGACGGATAACGCATTGACCGAAACCCAGCAGCTGGTGCAGCGTGCGACAGGTGCTACAGGGACGGTTTTCAAGACGATTGCCACCTTGCCCGCCAACAAAACGTCGTTCGTAGATACCACGGTCGAAGGTGGCACGGCGTATCGCTATCAAGTGGTCGCTGTGGGTGCCGCAGGGCAAGCCATCTCGCCGATTCTGAATGCTGGGTTGACGCCGACGTTGCCTCCCGCAGCGCCGACCGCCTTGAGTGTCAGCCAAGCCACTGCCACGTCCATGTTGGTGAACTGGACCGATAACTCGACCAACGAAACCAACTTCGTCCTTGAAGCCTCCAATGGCGGTGCTTATGTGCCGGTACCCAGCTCGCCTGTGGCCAGCACCACCATGGCGGGTGTGGGCACGGTGGTGACGTTGCCGAGTGTCTTGCTGGCTGGGGGTGCTGCGACAGGAACGCTGACCTACCGTGTGGCTGCCAACAACACCTTGGGTAATCCGATCTACAACTCGGCCTTCACGTATTCCTCGCCGGTTGCGTTGAATGCCGTGCCCTTGGCACCCACCACCCTGAGTGCCGGGGCCATTTCTGAAGTTCAAGCCGATCTGAGTTGGAACGATAGCTCCAACAACGAAGCCGGCTTTGTGATTCAGATGTCGGATAACGGGGGGGCCTTTACCCAGATTGGTACGCTTCCTGTATCGGCCGGTGTCGGGAGCCGTTTGAGCTTTGTCGCACCCGTGCTGAATGGTCACCGCTACACCTTCCGTGTGGCTGCGCAGAGCTTCACGGGGATCCTCTCGCCTTGGCTGACCTCGGCGGTGGTGCCGGTGAGCTTCTTGCCTGCACAGCCGACCAATTTGGTACCTACGCTCAACTCGGCAACCCAAATCGCCCTGACTTGGACGGATGCTTCCAACAACGAAGCCAGCTTCCTGCCCCAAGTGTCGGCCAATGCTGGGGTGACATGGACCTCCCTGCCGGCTGTGGCTGCGGTGGCTGGCACAGGGACGATCCTGACCGCCAACTTCACGCCGGCCATGGGCAATGCCTACTTGTTCCGCATCAATGCGGTCAATGCCGCCGGTATGAATGCCTCTGCAACCTCGTTGCCTGTGGTGATGTTGCCGACGATGTCCGGTTTGGCTGCGACATCCAACGCACCGACCACAGCCACACTGACTTGGGTCGATGGGGGTCCGCTGGAGACCGGCTACAAGATCGAACGCAGTGTGGCGGGTACGGCAGTGTGGACCTTGGTGGGGACCACGTTGGCCAATGCTGTGACTTACACAGCCATCGGCTTGACGCCCAATACGGCCTATAACTTCCGGGTGACGCCGCAGAACGTGTCCGGGTTTATCACCCGTGCTGGTGCTGCGATGACCATTCCCGTGACCACGCAGGCGCTGCCTTCTGCCCCGACAGGGTTGACGGTGACTCCGGTGGCGGCTCCGGTCGGTGCCAACCTGAGCTGGGTGGATGGGTCGATCAACGAGACTTCCTTCCAAGTCCAACGTTGCACGGTGGTTGCACCGGCCGTGGCGTGCTTGCCGACCTCGGTTTGGACCACTGTGGGTAGCGTAGTGAGCACCACTTCAGCCACCACCGGCACCATCATCGGCTCGGCGAATACGGGGCTGGTGACCAAGACGACGTACAGCTTCCGGATCGTGCCGTTGATCGGTACGGTAGCGGGTACGCCGAGCGCCATCGTGACTGCGACCATGCCTTGATGGATGGTTCGGGGGATCGTCAAGGGTGACGTCCCTCGCGTGATCGCGCACAATCGGGGCTGCGCTGACTTCAACAGTCGGCGCAGCCCCGATCTCATTTCACAACCTGTTTCGTACCTTCGCCGAGTTCCAAGATGTTTCGCACCCTGTTGAACGCCAAGATTCACCGCGCCACCGTGACTCACTGCGAGTTGCACTACGAAGGATCCTGCGCGATCGACCAAGACCTGCTGGATGCCTCTGGCATCGTTGAAAACGAGCAGGTTCATATCTGGAACATCGACAACGGTGAGCGGTTCATCACCTACGCGATTCGCGGTCCGCGTGGTAGCGGCATGATTTCGCTCAATGGATCAGCGGCACGTCGAGCCACGGTGGGCGACTTGATCATCATTGCCAGCTTTGCGCAGCTCAACAGCGAAGAAATAGCGACCTTCAAGCCCAAGCTGGTCTTTGTCGATGGTGATAACCGCATCACCGAGCAACGCAGCGAGCCGGCCAACGCCATTCCGCCGCTGCACGCCCACAATCCCCACCCGAATCATCCACGTTGAAGCGCGTGGGCATGAGCGTGCGTCCGACCCTGTTGCTGGTGGATGGTTCCAGCTACCTCTACCGTGCTTTCCACGCCATGCCCGATCTGCGCAACGCGCAGGGCGAACCCACCGGGGCCTTGCACGGCATGATTGCGATGCTGGAGCGGCTGCGTGAGCAGTTCCCAGCCAGCCACGCGGTCTGTGTCTTTGATGCCAAGGGCCCGACCTTTCGGCACGATTGGTACGCTGATTACAAAGCCAACCGGCCGTCGATGCCGACGGATCTGGTGGCGCAATTAGCGCCTATCCACGAGATGGTTCGGCTCATGGGCTGGCCGGTGCTCGAAGTGCCGGGTATCGAGGCTGATGACGCTATCGGTACCTTGGCCCAAGTGGCCGTGGCTGCGGGCTATCAGGTCGTGATCTCGACCGGCGACAAGGATCTGGCGCAACTGGTCAATCCGCATGTCAGCTTGGTCAACACCATGACCGGCGAAACGCTTGATGAAGCCGGTGTGTTGGCCAAGTTTGGTGTGGCTCCTGATCGCATCATCGATTACCTCAGTCTCATCGGTGACACGGTCGATAACGTACCGGGTGTGGAGAAGGTGGGGCCGAAGACGGCCGTCAAATGGCTCGCTGAACACGGTTCGTTGGCAGGTGTGATGGCCGCAGCGGCCAGCGTCAAAGGCGTGGCGGGCGAGAACCTGCGCCGGGCGCTGGATTGGTTGCCGATGGGCCGCCGCCTCATCACGGTGCAGTGTGATGCGGATCTTTCCGCCCACGTCTCGGGCTGGCCGCAGGTCGGATCTTTGGCGTTCAAGCCGGAAGACAGCGAGGCTTTGCTGGCCTTCTACATCCGCCACGGTTTTGGCGCACGGCGGCGCAAGCTCGAAGAAGAGCAAAAAAAGGCAGCACAAAAGGCAGCACAAAAGGCAGCCGTGAAAGCAGTGGCTTTCGCTGAGCCCGATTTATTCGGTGCGCCAGAGCCCGCCGCTCTTCCTGATGAGCCTGCCGTGCTGGACGTGCTCGATCTTGCCAAACAGTACGAGACGATCCTCACCGAGGCGCAGCTCGACGCCTGGATGGCCCGCCTCCTCGCTGCTGAGCTGGTGGCGCTCGATACCGAGACCGATTCGCTCGATGCCATGCAGGCGCGCATCATCGGCATCAGCTTTGCGGTCAAGCCGGGTGAAGCTGCCTACATTCCGGTGGGGCATGACTATCCCGGTGCGCCTGAGCAGCTTGAGTTGCATGCTGTGCTGGCCCGACTCAAGCCTTGGTTGGAAGACGCCAAGGCCTGGAAAGTTGGGCAGAACATCAAGTACGACACCCACGTGTTGCTCAATCACGCCATCACGCTGCGGGGCTGGGCGCATGACACGATGCTGGAAAGCTATGTGCTCGAAGCGCGTCGTCCGCATGGGCTTGAAAGCCTTGCCTTGCGGCATTTGAACCGCAAGGGCCTGAGCTACGAGGATCTGTGCGGCAAGGGCGTGCATCAGATCCCGTTCTCGCAGGTTTCGGTCGAACAGGCCACGACCTATTCGGGCGAAGACAGCGACATGACGCTGCATGTCCATCAGACCTTGTGGCCACGTTTGCAAGCTGAGCCCAAGTTGTGCGAGGTCTACACCCGCATGGAGCTGCCCACCGCCGCTGTGCTGGGTCGCATAGAACGCCACGGGGTGTTGATCGACGCTTCAGTGTTGCTGCGCCAGAGCAACACCTTGGCACAGCGCATGGTGACCTTGGAAGCCGAGGCCCATGCCATCGCTGGGCAGGTGTTCAACCTCAGCAGCCCGAAGCAGATCGGCGAGATTTTGTTCCAGCGCTTGGGCCTGCCGATCAAGAAGAAAACCGCCACCGGCGCACCCAGCACCGATGAAGACGTGCTGCAAGAGTTGGCGCTGGATTACCCTTTGCCCGCCAAACTGCTTGAATACCGCAGTCTGGCCAAGATCAAGAGCACCTACACCGACAAGCTGCCGCAGATGGTCAACCCGGCCACGGGCCGCGTCCATACCAACTACGCCCAAGCGGTGGCGGTGACGGGTCGGCTGGCCAGCAACGAGCCCAATCTGCAAAACATCCCTATTCGCACCGCAGAGGGTCGGCGTGTGCGCGAGGCGTTCATCGCGCCGCTGGGCCATGTGATCGTGAGCGCCGATTATTCGCAAATTGAGCTGCGCATCATGGCGCACCTTTCAAACGACGCCACCTTGCTGCGAGCTTTTGCCGAAGGCCTGGATGTACACCGCGCCACGGCGGCTGAGATCTTTGGTATCACGCCAGTGGAAGTCACCAGCGAGCAGCGGCGTTATGCCAAGACCATCAACTTCGGACTGATCTACGGCATGGGTGCCTTTGGTCTGGCGCAGAGTTTGGGCATCGATATGACCTCTTCCAAGGCGTATATCGAGCGCTATTTCACCCGCTATCCCGACGTGAAACGCTACATGGACGCGACCCGTGCCCAAGCGGCAGAGCACGGTTATGTGGAGACTTTGTTCGGGCGGCGCATTGAATTGATGGACATTCGCGGCGGCAGCGGTCCGCGTCGGGCAGCAGCCGAGCGGCAGGCCATCAATGCGCCCATGCAGGGCACGGCGGCAGATCTGATCAAACTGGCGATGCTGGCCGTCCAAGACGCCATCGACGTGGAGGGCCGTGCCAGCCGCCTCATCATGCAAGTGCATGATGAGTTGGTCCTTGAGGTGCCTGAGGCAGAGCTCGATTGGGCCCGCGAGGCCCTACCGCGTTTGATGGCGGGTGTCGCCGAGCTCAAGGTGCCGCTGCTGGCCGAAGTCGGCGTTGGGCCCAATTGGGAGCAGGCGCACTAAGCCGATGCCCAGCGTCAGGGCTGGGGGGGCACCGCCACAGCTTCGGCCTCTTTCTTCCTGCGCAGGCTGTTGGCCAGCTTGACCACCGTGAAGATCACGAAGGCCACGATCAAGAAGTCGATCACGGTCTGCGCGAACTTGCCATAAGCGATCACCACGGCAGGGGAGTTGGCTGTCGCCGCCTTCAAGGGCCAGACCAACTCTGAAAAATTCACCCCGCCCATCAACATGCCGATGGGGGGCATCACCACATCGGCCACCAAGGATGAAACGACCTTGCCGAAGGCTGCGCCGATGATCACGCCCACAGCCATGTCGATGACGTTGCCCTTGACGGCAAATTCCTTGAACTCTTGAATCACGCTCATGATGGGTGCCTATCGTGTGCAAAAGACCGTAATGTACGGGCTTGCTCATCATCCCCACGTCAACGACATCGATGCATAGCCGTTGTTTACCTGGGTGGCGATGGCGTCACCCCTAGGAGAAAAAAGTGAATGTGATTCGTCGTATGGTCAAAATTGGTCTTCTCGTTGCCTTGGGTGTGGCGACGGTCGGGTGCTGTTTCAACCCCTTGGGTCGGGAGCACGGTGGGGTCTACCAAGGTGGTGGCGGTGAACACCATCAGCGTGGTGGCGAACGCGGTCGCTGACCAAGCCTGCGCTTGGGACGGTGACACCTTGGTGCTCCAGATCCTCGGTGAGCCCAACGCCAAGAAGGACGCCATCGGTAAGATCAAAGGCCACCAACTGATGGTCAGCGTCACAGCCAAACCCGTCGCTGGCCGCGCCACCGATCACATGCTGCGCTTCTTGGCCCCCCACTTCGGTGTCAACGTCAACGACATTGAAGTGGTGTTTGGCCGTTTCAACGTCAACAAACAACTCCGTATCAAAGCGCCTAAGCAACTACCTGCGGTGGTGCAGAAGGCGTTGTTGGGCTGATCCCCCTCAGCCCAACGCATCCAACAAGTCTGATTCGAACGCCAGTTGTTGGCGGTTGTGTTGTAGGGCCGCGCCATTGATGAGGAAGGTGTCTTCGACCCGTTCGCCCAAGGTGATGACTTTGGCCAGTTGCAGGTTGATGTCGTGCTGGGCCAGAACACGGGCGATGGCGTAGAGCAAGCCGGAGCGGTCGCTGGCCGAAACCGAAAGCAGCCAGCGTTGAGCTTTTTCGTCGGGACGCAATTGGATGCGCGGTGCCACGGGGAAGGACTTGACGCGGCGCGAGAGCCGCCCGCGTGAGGGCAAGGGCAGGGGGCCGTCTTGGTCGAGACCTTCGGCGAGTTGATGCTCGACCAAATGGATCAAGTCGCGGTAGGCGTAATCGACCAAATGGGTGGCGATGACTTGGAAGGTGTCCAAGGCGTAGCCGGCGCGGGTGGTGTGGATGCGGGCATCCAAAATGCTGAACTGCGCGCTGTCAAAGTAGCCGCAGATCCGGGCAAACAAGTCCGGGCGGTCCGGGGCGTAGACCAGCACTTGCAGGCCTTCGCCCAAGGGCGAGACGCGCGCGCTGACGATGGGCTGGGTGGTTTTGGCCTTGCGCTTGATGGCGCGGGCATGCCAAGCGATCTCGCCGCTGTCGTGGCGGGTGAAATAGTTCAAGTCCAGCGTGGACCAAAGCGCTTCTTCGCTGCCAGGCAACACCGAATGCAGGGCCAGCATCTGGCGCGCTTCGAGCTTGCGGGTTTCAACGTCCGCCGCGCCGTTGGGCCGCTCGCCGCCCAACGCGCGCAAGGTAGCGCGGTATAGGTCTTCGAGCAGCTTGCCCTTCCAAGCGTTCCAGACCTTGGGGCTGGTGCCCCGAATGTCGCAGACCGTCAGCAAGTACAGCGCCGTCAAGCGACGTGGGTCTTGCATGCGCTTGGCAAAAGCGTCGATCACTTCGGGGTCGGAGAGGTCTTCCTTCTGCGCCACGTGCGAGAAGGTCAGGTGCTCGCGTACCAAGAACTCGATCAAGCGGGCATCCTCGCGCTCGATGGCGTGGTCGCGGCAAAAACGCCGTACTTCGGTGGCCCCCAGCTCAGAGTGATCGCCGCCCCGGCCCTTGGCCACGTCGTGAAAGAGCGCCGCCACAAACAGCAGCCAGGGCTTATCCCAGTGCGCGGCCAAGTTCGAGCAAAAGGGGTACTCGTGGGTGTGCTCGGGCACAAAGAAGCGCCGCATGTTGCGCAGCACCATCAAGATGTGCTGGTCTACGGTGTAGACGTGGAACAAGTCGTGCTGCATCTGCCCAACGATGCGCCGGAAGACCCACAGATAGCGCCCCAGCACCGAGGTCTCGTTCATCAACCGGAAGGCATGCGTCTGGCCCCGGGGCTGACGCAAGATGGCCATGAAGGTGGCGCGATTGACTGGGTCGATGCGAAACGCATGGTCCATCATCCCCCGGGCGTTGTAGAGCGCGCGCAGGGTGCGGGTGGACAAGCCGGTGATGCCAACTTGCTGCTGAAAGACCAAAAAGGTTTGCAAAATCGCGTGCGGATCACGCTGGTAGAGGTCATCGCTGACCACTTCAAGCAAGCCGGCGCGCTCTAGAAAGCGCGCATCAATGCGGCGCATCGGTGCGTCTTGCACCCCCAGTACGCGCTCTTCGATGTTTTGCAGCAGCAAGCCGTTGAGCTGGTTGACGGCTTTGGCAGCCCAGTAATAACGCCGCATCAGCGCCTCGCTGGCGCGCTGCTTGAGCGTTGAGCTGTAGCCAAAGCTTTCGGCCACAGCGGTTTGCAGATCAAAGACCAGGCGATCCTCGCGCCGACCGGCCACGATGTGTAGCCGGGCGCGGATCATCTTGAGCAAGCCTTCGTTGCGCTGCACTTGCTGGGCTTCGAAGCGGGTGATCAAGCCCTTGCCGGCCATCTCTGACCAAGAACGGCCCAGCCCAGCAGCGTGGGCGATCCAGCGCAGCACCTGCACATCGCGCAAGCCGCCCGGGCTTTCCTTGCAGTTGGGCTCCAGCGCGTAGGGCGTGTCCTCGAACTTGATGTGGCGTTGGCGCAGCTCCAGCGTCTTGGCGCGTAAAAACGCGGCGGGCTGGAGGCTTGCCAGCGTGGCTTGGCGGAACTGGTCGTAAAGCCGCCTTGAGCCGCACAGCCGGCGGCTTTCAAGCAAGGCGGTTTGCACAGTGATGTCAGCCTGCGCCTCGATCAGGCATTCGCTCACGCTGCGCACCGAGGAGCCCAGCTCCAGGCCCAGATCCCAGCACGCGGTGATGAAGCCTTCAAGCAAGGTCTTTATGTGCTCGTCGGCTTCGACGGGACTGGTGCCGGTTTCGGGCAGCAGGATCAACACATCGACATCGGAGTAGGGAAACAACTCCCCGCGCCCATAGCCCCCCACCGCCACCAAGGCTGCCCCCCGAGGCATGTGGCTTTGTTCCCAAAGCTGTTGCAAGGTGGTGTCGGCCAGACGGCTTAGGCTGCGCACCAAGCGCTCGGCCGACGCAGCGGTGGTGGGGCCTTGGCGGAACTGCTCGATCAAAACGGCGCGACCCTCGCGCAATTGCCGACGCAGCTCCGGCACGTTCAAGGGCGCGGCCACCATGCTTAGGACTTGGCTTTGGCAAAGGGCGGGATGGGAGGGCTGCCGGCCGACAAGGTCAGCACTTCAAAGCCCACATCGGTCACCACCACGGTGTGTTCCCACTGCGCCGAGAGCGAGCGGTCCTTGGTGATGATGGTCCAGCCGTCGCCCGAGTCTTTGATGTCACGCTTGCCGGCGTTGATCATGGGCTCGATGGTAAAGACCATGCCGGTGCGCAAGACATCGCCCGTGCCCGGACGACCGTAATGCAGCACTTGCGGGTCTTCATGGAAGGCCCGTCCAATGCCGTGACCACAGAACTCGCGCACCACCGACAGGCCATTGCCTTCGGCAAAACGCTGGATGGCATGACCCACATCGCCCAGCCGGGCACCCGGTTTGACTTGCATGATGCCGTGCCACATGGCCTCGTGCGTCAAGGCGCAAAGCCGCTTGGCCGCAATCGAGGTGCTCTTGCCCACTGCAAACATCCGGCTCGTGTCACCGTGCCAGCCCTCCTTGATGGTGGTGATGTCCACGTTGATGATGTCGCCGTCCTTCAAGGGGCGGTCGTTGGGGATGCCGTGGCAGACCTGATGGTTGATCGAGGTACACACCGACTTGGGGTAGGGGGCATAGCCCGGTGGGGCGTAGTTCAGTGGGGCGGGAATGCATTGCTGCACATCCACCATGTAGTCGTGACAGAGCTTGTCCAGCTCGTTGGTGGTCACACCGGGTTTGACAAAGGGTTCTAGATAATCGAGAACCTCGGAGGCCAGACGGCAAGCGATGCGCATGCCTTCAATGTCTGAAGCGGATTTGATCGTGATCGACATGGGGCGGGATTATCGCCATTTGCCCGTAACATCCACAGTTCACACCATCCAAGATTGATCCACGCATGTTTTTACACACCACTTCACGCCTGTCGCTGCTGTTGTGCGGCGTTGGGTTGGCCCTGGGTTCGGGGCTGGTTATCGGTCAGACGGCGGCGAGTGCGCCCGCCAGCGATGATTTTTCGGTGGGGCTAGAGCTGTTCAAAGCCGGCAAGATGGCTCGCGCCGCCAGCAGATTCAAACAGAGCTTGGCGGCGGATGCGCACAACGCGCAAGCGCAGTTTTATTTGGGCGAGGCCTACCAAGGGTTGAAGCAAAACGACAAAGCGCGCCAAGCCTATCAACGTACCTTGGAATTGGCCCCGACCGCTGAGATAGCGGCCTGGGCGCAACAACGTTTGGCCGGCGAAAAAGCACCCATCGTTGCACCACCTCCGGTTGCACCACCTCTGGCCTTGTCGGCCTCAGCACCAGCATCAGCACCTGTCGTCGTTGTCTCTACACCCGTGCCGCTACCTGTGCCTGTGCTGGCCGTAGCAGCTTCCGCACCTGCACCTGCACCCGCAGCATCGGCACCGCCCCCGATACCCGTGGCTGTGCCTGCGGCTAAGCCTGTGGGGAGCGTCTTCCAAGACTGCGCCACCTGCCCCGAGATGGTGGTGGTGCCCGCAGGCTCCTTCACCATGGGCTCAGCAGCGCTTGAAACGGGCCTGTACGCAAACGAGACTCCCGCCCACAAAGTGGTTTTTGCCAAGCCGTTCGCGGTGGGCAAGTTCGAAATCACCTTTGATGAATGGCGCGCTTGCGTGGCCGAGCACGCCTGCCGCGCCGCGTGGGATGGTGGCTGGGGCGAGGGCCGTCGGCCGGTGATCCATATCAACTACGAGCAAGCGGTGGGCTACACCGAGTGGCTTGCCGAGAAAACCGGCCACGCCTACCACTTGCTGACCGAGGCCGAGTGGGAGTACGCCGCCCGGGCGGGCACCGACAAGCTGCGTCATTGGGGCAACTCAGCGGAACGGGCCTGTCAATTTGCCAATGTGGCCGATCAAAGTGCGCGGCAAAAGCACCCCGATTGGACCGAAACCTTCGATTGCGATGACGCCTCAGCCCAGACCGCGCCGGTGGGCTCCTACCGACCCAACGCTTTTGGCCTGCACGACATGCTCGGCAATGTCTGGGAGTGGGTGGACGATTGCTATCACGCCAGCTACCAAGGCGCGCCCATGGAGGGCAGTGCTTGGCATGCGCTGGACTGCTCCTTGCGCGTCTACCGAGGCGGCAGCTGGTATGGCTTCCCCAAGGAAATCCGCTCGGCGCTGCGCATCAAATCGGTCGCCGCGTTCAGCAACGACGACCTGGGATTTCGGGTGGCGCGTTCACTGCCGTGATGAGGTGGGCGAGGCCGGTGAGGCCGTGCCCTTCATGAGCATCATCGCTGTGCCAATGAGTGCCGAGACTTCGCTCATGTTGCCCGGCACGATCATGGTGTTGTTCTTCTGCGCGAGCTGGGCATAGGCCTCAACGGCTTTTTCAGCGACTTTGAGTTGCACGGCTTGCGCCCCGCCGGGCTGCTCAATGGCTTGGGCGATTTTGCGGATGGCTTCGGCGGTGGCATCAGCCACGGCCAAGATGGCAGAGGCTTCGCCTTGGGCTTTGTTGATCTGGGCTTGCTTTTCACCTTCTGAGCGGGCGATGAACGACTCGCGCTCGCCGGTGGCGATGTTGATCTGCTCTTGCTTGCGGCCTTCAGACGCTGCGATCAGGGCGCGCTTTTCGCGCTCGGCGGTGATCTGCTGCTGCATGGCATGCAAGATCTCCTTGGGCGGGGTCAGATCCTTGATCTCATAGCGCAGCACCTTCACGCCCCAGTTCAAGGCGGCGTCGTCCAACACATTGACGACCGAAGCGTTGATGGCATCGCGCTCTTCAAAGGTTTTGTCCAACTCCATCTTGCCGATCATGCTGCGCAGGGTGGTTTGCGCCAGCTGGGTGATGGCCATCACGTAGTTGGCCGAACCGTAGCTGGCCAGTCGTGGATCGGTGACTTGGAAGTAGAGGATGCCGTCCACCTCCAACTGGGTGTTGTCACGCGTGATGCAGATCTGGCTGGGCACGTCCAGCGCAATTTCCTTGAGCGTGTGCTGGTAGGCGAGCCGATCCACAAAGGGCACCAAGAAGTTCAGTCCGGGTGCGAGCACGGCGTGGTATTTGCCGAGGCGCTCCACCACCCAAGCGTGCTGTTGGGGCACGACTTTGAGCGAGCGGGCAATGAAAATGACAGCGACAAACAAGATGACGATGGCAATCGGGTCCATGAGAGGGGCTCCTTGGGAATCAGTGTTGTGGTCAGTGTTGTGGTTCAAGGATCAGCGTGTTGCCGTCCAAAGCTTGGATCACGTGCGCGCCGGGCGCAGGAGCCGCGTCACCTTGATAGCGTGCGGACCACAGCGTGCCCCGGTAGTGAACGCGGGCGGTGCCATCAGACTGCCACTGATCGACTTGGACGTGCTGACCGATGTCAAGGTTGTTGAGATCAGCGCCCGGCGGATGACGCCGGTGCAGTCGTTGCAATCGGTACAGTCGTTGCAGTTGGTGCCAAACCAAGACGGCGCTGCCCCCGATGCCGGCGGCGAGGATGGTTTGTGCCGTAGCGCTCCAGCCTGCGTAGGCCGCTAAGCCCGCAGCGGCACAGCCCAAGGCCAGCATCAGCAGATAAAAGGTGCCGCTCAGCAGCTCCAGTGCCACCATCAGGCCCGCTGCAAGCCACCATCCCACGCTGCCATCGATGCTGCTGCCCATGTTGATCTCTTGTTCTTTGATGAATGCTTTGACGGACGGACAGTGTAAGGGGCGAGAAGTGTCATTTGATGGCTCTACACTGCGCGCACTTTTTAGGCTTTTCCCAGGGCAGTCATGCAGCCGTTTCACTTTCCAATCGTCATCATTGACGAAGACTTCCGTTCCGAAAACACCTCGGGTTTGGGCATCCGAGCCTTGGCGCAGGCCATCGAGAAAGAAGGAATGGAGATCCTTGGTGTGACCAGTTATGGCGACCTCTCGCAGTTCGCCCAGCAGCAAAGTCGCGCTGGTGCGTTCATCTTGTCCATCGACGATGAAGAGTTCACGCCGGGGCCTGAGCAAGATCCCGCTATCGTCAAGCTGCGTAACTTCATCGCCGAAATCCGCTTCCGTAATGCTGAAATTCCGATCTATCTCTATGGCGAAACGCGCACCTCGCAACACATCACCAATGACATCTTGCGCGAGCTCCACGGCTTCATCCACATGTTTGAAGACACGCCCGAATTCGTGGCGCGTCACATCATCCGAGAAACCCGCAGCTACCTCGACTCGCTGGCCCCACCGTTCTTCCGGGCGCTTTTGGGCTATGCAGCCGATGGCTCCTATTCGTGGCACTGCCCAGGACATTCGGGCGGCGTGGCCTTCCTGAAGAGCCCGATTGGGCAGATGTTTCACCAGTTCTTCGGTGAAAACATGCTGCGCGCTGACGTCTGCAACGCGGTTGAAGAACTCGGCCAGCTGCTCGACCACACCGGCCCGGTGGCGGCCTCGGAGCGCAACGCTGCGCGCATCTTCAACGCCGATCACTGCTACTTCGTCACCAACGGCACCTCGACCTCGAACAAGATGGTCTGGCACCACACGGTGGCCCCGAACGATGTGGTGCTGGTGGACCGCAACTGCCACAAGTCGATCCTGCACGCGATCATCATGACCGGGGCGATCCCGGTGTTCTTGACGCCCACGCGCAATCACTTCGGCATCATCGGCCCGATCCCCGAGAGCGAATTCACCCGTGAGTCGATTGAGCGCAAGATCCGCGCCCATCCGCTTTTGGAAGGTGTGGACCCTGCGACCATCAAGCCGCGCATCCTCACCGTGACGCAGAGCACCTACGACGGCGTGCTCTACAACGCTGAAACCATCACCCGCATGATGGACGGCTGGGTCGAGGCGGTGCATTTCGACGAAGCTTGGCTGCCACACGCCGCCTTCCACCGCTTCTATTCGAAGTACCACGCCATGGGCAAGGACCGCGAGCGCGCCGCGCAGTCCTTGGTCTACGCCACTCAAAGCACGCACAAGCTGCTGGCTGGCCTGAGCCAAGCCTCGCAAGTGCTGGTGCAGGACTCCAAGGAGCGCAAGCTGGACCGCAGCCTCTTTAACGAGGCCTACTTGATGCACAGCTCCACCAGCCCGCAGTACGCCATCATTGCCTCGTGTGATGTGGCCGCCGCGATGATGGAGCCCCCAGGCGGCACGGCCTTGGTGGAAGAAAGCCTGAAGGAATCGCTGGCCTTCCGTCGCGCCATGCGCAAGGTGGACAAGGAGTTTGGCAAGGACTGGTGGTTCAAGGTCTGGGGCCCGGATCGCCTGACCTCAGCGGGCATCGGTAAGCCCGAAGACTGGGTGCTCAAGACCAACGACAAGTGGCACGGTTTTGGCGGTTTGGCCACCGGCTTCAACATGCTCGACCCGATCAAATGCACCTTGATCACCCCGGGGCTGGACGTGTCGGGCAAGTTCGCCAAGACCGGCATTCCGGCGGCCATCGTCACCAAGTTCTTGGCCGAGCACGGTGTGGTGGTGGAAAAAACCGGGCTGTACTCGTTCTTCATCTTGTTCACCATCGGCATCACCAAGGGCCGCTGGAACACACTACTCACTGCCTTGCAGCAGTTCAAGGACGACTACGACCGCAACGCTTCCATGTGGCGCATCCTGCCCGAGTTCTGCCAAGCCCATCCGCAATACGAAAAGATGGGCCTGAAGGATCTCTGCCAGACCATGCATGAGGCCTATGCCAAGGGCGACATCGCGCGGCTCACCACCGAGATGTATCTCTCCGATCTGCAACCGGCCATGAAGCCCAGCGATGCCTTTGCCCACATCGCGCGCCGCACCACCGAACGGGTCGATATCGACGCGCTAGAAGGTCGCATCACCACCTCGCTGCTGACACCGTATCCGCCGGGCATCCCGCTGTTGATTCCGGGTGAACGCTTCAACAAGAAGATCGTGGACTACCTGCGCTTTGCCCGCGAGTTCAACCAGCACTTCCCCGGTTTCCACACCGATGTGCATGGCTTGGTCGAAGAAGACTTGGGGGGCGGCAAGCACCGCTATTACGTCGATTGCGTTGCGCAACAGGACTGATCGTTGTTGTTTCCTGCGGGCAAACACCGTCATGGGTGCGATAGCGCTGCGTAATAATGGCGCGCTTTCTTCACCAGAGATTAAAGAGTCCACCCATGATTCAGCGCAAATTCATTCGCACCGCCCTTTTTTCCGCCCTGTTGGGTTTGGCTTGGTCGGCTCAGGCCGCCGACACAGCAGCGAGCGCACCAGCGTCGGCACCTGTGGCGGCTTCCGCAGCGGCCTCGGGCATGGGCGGGCATCATCACCATCGCACGGATGTCAAAGCGCACGCTGCTGAGCATGTGGCCAGTGGCGCTCACGCGGCCCACGCGGCCCATCACGCCCATTGGGAGTACGTCAATGCGCACGACACCGGCCCGGGTCATTGGGGTGATCTGGACCATGCGTTTGAAGAATGCTCCAAGGGCGTGCATCAAAGCCCGGTGAACATCGACAAGACCGTCAAAGTCGCTTTGCCGGCGCTGGAGTTCAGCTATGCCAACGTTGCACCAGTGATTTTGAACAACGGTCACACCGTGCAAGTCAACTTGCCGGCGGGTCAGAAGTTGAAGGTCGGTGAGCAGAGCTATGAGCTGCTCCAGTTCCACTTCCACACCCCCAGCGAAGAAGCAGTGTCGAGCAAGCGCGCACCGATGGTGGCGCATTTCGTCCACAAAAATCCCGAAGGCAAGCTGGGTGTGGTGGCCCTGCTGATCGACATCGGCAAAGAGCCGTCCGCCCTGGATCCGATCTTTGACCACCTGCCGCGCGCCGGTGAAAAGGTCACCGTGGACGACCTGAGCCTCGACTTGGCCGCCATGCTGCCCAAGGGCCGGGGTTACTACAACCTCGAAGGTTCGCTGACCACACCGCCGTGCAGCGAAGGCGTCAACTGGATGATCCTGAAGGAACACGCCACGCTGACGCATGAGCATGTGCGTGCTTTCCAGCGCGTCTTCCACGCCAACGCCCGCCCGGTGCAACCCCTGCACGACCGCGTCGTTAAAGAATCGCTTTAAGAAGAGCCATGAGCCCACAGCGCCATGCGTCCTGCGCATGGGCTGAACCGTGCCAGACTTGAGCTCTTTTCTATCTCGGACCGACGGGGAGCTCATGGTGCGGTTACTGCATAGCGCTGATTGGCAAATCGGGCGCGCTTTTGCGAAAGGGTTTCTGCCGGAGCATGCTCATGCGCTGGCTGAGGCCCGGTTGCAGGCGGTGGAGCGTTTGGCGGCGCTGGCCACGGCGCAGCGGGTGGACATGGTCATCGTGGCGGGTGATGTGTTTGACGCCCAGACCGTGGCGGACCGAACGATTCGGCGGCTATTCCATGCACTGGCTGGCTTTGCGGGGCCGTGGATTTTGTTGCCCGGCAATCACGACGCCGCTTTGGCTGAATCGGTTTGGACCCGGGCGCAGCGCCTCGGCGCAGTACCGGCCAAAGTGCATTTGGCCTTGAAACCCGAGGTGTTGTTGTTTCCTGAGCTGAGCTTGGCCGTGCTGCCCGCACCCTTGACGCAGCGCCACAGCTATGGTGATTTGAGCGCTTGGTTTGACGCCGCCGAAACACCCGAGGGTTGGTTGCGTGTCGGTGTGGCCCACGGCGGAGTCCAAGGTCTCTTGATGGAGGGGCTGGATGCGACCAACCCCTTGGCACCGGATCGGGCGGCGTGCGCGCGGCTGGACTACCTTGCGCTAGGCGACTGGCACGGCTGCAAACGCATCGATGAGCGCACTTGGTACAGCGGCACGCCCGAGCCAGATCGGTTTAAAGCCAACGATGCGGGCCATGCTTTGTTGGTGGGAATGGATGTCCCGGGGGCTGCGCCGCAGGTTGAGCGTGTTCGTACCGCGCAGTACGCCTGGCAGCGCATCGAGGTGGTGCTGCATGTCGCCACCGACGTGGATGCCCTGATCGAGCAACTTGAAGCGCTGGGCGCACACGATGTGGTGGACTTGAGTGTGCAGGGCCGCATCGACGGGGCCGGTGAGCTGCGTTTGAACGCCGCCTTGAGCCAAGCCGAGGCGCGGCTGCGGCACCTGAACGTCGAGCGCAGTGGCTTGAGTTTGGCGCTGAGCGACGAGGACATCGCAGGCTATGCCGAAGCGCTGCACGCCGATGGCTATATCGCCGAGGTGATGGCTGAGCTGCGCGCCACGCAAAGCCAAGGAGGGCGTGCCGCCCAGACCGCCCAAGACGCCTTGGCCTTGTTGAGTCAGGTCTTGGCTGACACGGAGCCCGTGCGATGAACGACGTGCCGCTGACTTCTTCCATGCACATCACCCGCTTGCGCGTGGCGCAGCTGCGTCAGTTTCGAGCGCCTTTTGAGCTGCGTGATTTCACATCCGGTTTAAACATCTTCAGTGGCCCCAACGAAGCGGGCAAAAGCACGCTGGTGCGCGCCATTCGGGCGGCTTTTTTTGAGCGCCATCGCTCGACCGTGGTGGATGATCTGCGCCCCTGGGGCGACAGCGCCGCCGCGCCAGAAATTGAGCTTGATTTCGAATTTGCCGGGCAGGTATGTCGGCTCAACAAGAGCTTTTTGGCCAAGAAACGCTGCACCTTGCAGGTTGATTCAAACATCGGTTCAACGTGTTTTGAAGGGGTCGAGGCCGAAGATCACTTGGCTCAAATTTTCGGTTTTGCCTTTGCAGGCAAAGGGGCCAGCAAGAGCGAGCACTGGGGTATTCCGGGTTTGTTGTGGGTCGAGCAGGGCACGGGGCAGGATGTCCAACTCGCCGCCCAGCATGCCCGCGAACACGTGCATGACGCGCTCCAACAAGGTCAGGCGGCCGGATCCGCCTCCATGCGTGCCGCCGCCGGAGCGTTGGCCGCCACCCGGGGCGATGTGGTGTTGGAGCGGCTCCGCAGCCAGCGCGCTGAGCTCCTCACGGCGGCCGGCAAACCACGCGCGGCCTACAGCGCCGCCATCGAGCAGGTCGAACTGCTGAGTGCGCAGTTGGCGGTGCTCGACACCCAAATCACGCTTTACCGCCAACAGGTCGATCAGCTTGCCAGCTTGCGTGCTCAGCACCAAGCCGAGGACGTTGCCAAGCCTTGGCACGTTTGGCGCATACAGCTCGAAGAGCGTCAACGCCAGCAGCAGGCGCTTCAGGGCAGCGAACAGAACTTGGTGGAGGCCCGGCGGCGGCACACGCAGCTGGTGCAACAACACAGCCTGCTGCTGCATCAGCTCTCGACCTTGGCCCAGCAGGAAGACGATGGCCGCCAGCGCGCGCAGCGCCTGTTCAAGCTGGGCGAGGAGATCGACGCCGCCGAGGTGCGCGTGGTCGATACCCGCTTGCGCCTGAATACCGCCCAAGCGCAAGCCAGCGCGGCCCGCCACGCTGTGCAGCAAGCCCATCAACACAGCACGCGGCACGCTCTGCACACCCAAGTACAAGACGCTCAGGTGCAGGCCGAGCGCAGCCAGCAGGATCTGGCCCGGGCCGAGACCGAACAGGTGCGCTTGATCCAGCTGACCGGCCAAGCGACGGCTTGTGCGATCACGCCCAAGGCGCTCAAAGAGCTGCAAAACCTAGAAAGTCGTCGGCGTGAGTTGAGCTTGCAACAACAAAGCCTCGCCACCCGGCTGGCTTTTGAGCTTGTTCCAGGCGTGAGATTGAGCGTTCAGGGCGCGGAGGCGGTCTTGCTGCGCGACGTCGGTGAGCGTTGGCTGCTGGCCCCGACCACGCTCGATATCCCCGGTGTGGGCCGTTTGCACATCAGTCCTGGGGGGGCGGATCTGGACGAGCGAGTGCGTGAGCTGGCTTGTACAGAAGACGCGCTGCAACGCGCCTTGCAGCGCGCCGGGTTGCCGGATGTCAGCGCCGCTGAAGCGCGTATGGCGCAGCACAAAGACATCCAAGCACAGATGCGGCTGGCCGATCAGGCTGTGAACCTCATGGCCCCCCAAGGGCTGGATGCCCTGCGCCAAGCTGCCGCTCAAGCTGCTGCGCGCCTACAAACCAGTCAAGCGGCCTTGAGCGCCTTGGACACATCCCCCGCCGCGCAGCACCCCGCGCATGTCGAAGGCGGCAGCACCCCGTTACCGCTGGACGAGGCCGAAGCGAGGCAGATCAGTGCCCAAGCCGAGCTCGATGCCGCCCGTCAAGCCCATACCCAAGCGCTGCAACAGCAGGCCACGGCCCAAAGTCGCCGCGAAGACGCGCAGCGGGAATGGGCCACCAGCCGTGCGCTGCTTGAGCAGCCCGGTCGCCCCCAAGAGCTGGCCCAAGCACAGCAAGCACTGCTGGTGACCCAAGCCGAGCGCGACGCCGTGGCGGTGCGTATCGAGTTTGAGCAAGCGCAGCTTTTGCAAGCGCGCCCTGACATCGTGGCGCAAGACATCGAGCGCTTGGGTCGCAGCATCGAGCACGCGCAGCGCAGTCAACAACAGCGCCGCGAGCAGATTTTGGTGTTGGAAAACACCTTGCAGCAAGCCGGGGCGCAGGGCCTTGAAGAAGCGCGGGCCACCTTGGCCGGTGAGTGCGCGCGGGCCGAGCGGCGTCAGACCGAACTGCAACGGCGCGCCGCTGCCCTTGATTTGCTCTGCCAGAAGTTAGAGGGCCAACGCAGCGCCACGCTGGCCCGGCTGCAAGCCCCCTTGCAGCAGCATCTTCAGCACTACTTGCCGCTGCTTTTCCCCCAGGCCACCCTGCATATCACCGAGGATCTGGTCCCTGGTGGTCTAAGCCGCCAAGGCCGTGCTGGCACTTTGGAAACCGGCGACTTCAGCGCCTTGAGCTTTGGGGCACGCGAGCAGTTGGGCCTTATCAGCCGTTTTGCCTACGCCGACTTGCTGCGCAGCGCCGGCCGACCCACCTTGCTGATCTTGGACGACGCCCTGGTCCACAGCGACGAGCTGCGCCTAGAAGCAATGAAGCGTGTGCTCTTTGATGTCGCCACCCGCCACCAAGTGCTGCTTTTTACCTGCCACCCCGAGCTGTGGCAGGACATGGGGGTGGCGATGCGCCATCTGGATACAACCATTTTTAAATGGCGTTGAGAACGGTATCTACTTGTATTCTCGGCTTTACAAGGTTGTTGCGCGGATCGGTAATGGGCACGCCAGTTAACGTTAGCGCACCAAGACCATCACTAACGGTTAAATTGAACTTCTTTTGCTTCATGATGGCCCAAGCTCCAGCAACCTGCGGTGCAGCCATGGATGTGCCATACCAAGAAAGATAATCCCCGCCAGGGATGGATGACGTGATGACGGCACCTGGAGCCAACAAATTTATAAAGGGAGCTGAATTTGATTCGCAAAGTATCGAGTCTATACTCGATATACTGATATTATTGCCAGCGCAATGATTGTTGTAATTGGGCAAAGAAAATGTAGCACCAACGCTGATGGCGCTGGATATGCAGGCAGGTGCATCCATGCTATCTATAAAGCCATCGTTCCCCGACGCAATAATGGTCGGTATATTCACTGAGCGCAGCGTGTCGATGATGGCTTTGATGGCGGCATTGGTGGCGTCGCAGGTCGCCTGACTAAAATATCTGCCGCCGCCCAAGCTCATATTGACTGCCGCAATGTTGTACGTATTGCGCAGCGCATAAACTTGTTCCAATCCAAGAATTTGATCTGATGTATAGGTTAATACACAGGGTGTGGCCGAGCCACAATTAATCACACTATCAAAACGCGAAAATACTTGAATGGCGATCAGCACAGCATCTTTGGCGATGCCCGTGAAAGTGGCATTGGTTCCAGCAGCGATGCCCGCGACTGCGGTACCGTGACCACATGCCCCTGCGGGACAAGCACCCGCATAAGGCATGGCCGAGTCATTGGCGGTTGATTGAGCCACGCCTCCTAGACAAAGCGAGGTGGCACCATCGGCGGCGTTATTGGTCGAAAAACAGGCCTCTGAAACCACCTTACCAGCCAGAAAAGGGTGGAACTTATCGACGCCAGAATCCAAAATAGCAATAGACTGCGCCATACCGCTGAAACCCATACTCCACGCTATCGAACTTCCCGTTACGGCAACGCTTCCAGCATCGGCAAGTTTTGCGACTCGGTCTTCTTCGATAAAAACAACCTCGTTAAGTTTGCTCAATGCCAGTAATTCATCTGGGTTGGCCTCCATGGCCATGAATGGAATGATGGCAAAGAGTTTCGGTTTTGTTTGATGATTGTTGAGTGATGCTATTTTATGAAGGACTGCGGATTGCATGGTTGCAATTTCTTTACGTTGCAACGTAATATTTTCTGCATTCAAGGCTCCTTCAGGAGTGATCGCAACTCTTACCCCGATGATGAGCCTCACCGATCCATGCTTCGCTGCCAGTTGCTGCAATGCTGCCATATTTTGAGTGGCAAGATATGCATCTTGGGATTTATATGAAAATATAAAAGCTACCCCACAAATGGCAAGCACTAAAGACAAATGAAGAAAGCGACGCAACAAGCCAGAGCGCAAAAAACTTTCAAGCCGCCGAACTTGGTGTTTGCGAAAGTTATCTTGTAGGTCATCAATGAGTTTTGTCATGAAAATCTCCTGGTATGATTTTCTTAGCGAGCGTCATGCCTATTATGGCAAGTTAACGACAACCGATCCAGTGCTTCCTCCCGTGGTTGTCACAGCGCCACCTGTCTGGGTATTGGGGGCTCCTTGCAAATCAGCGCCTGCCAATATCCTGCCTGTAACCGTGGTGCCGCCGGCAAAGGTGACCGAGTTACCAGCCATGATGGTTCCTACAAAAATAGTATTATTCTGAATAGGTCCTGTAGCAGCAGGAAAACTAACATCGCCCCCTAACGGTGCGCCATCCGCTAACCTCGGTGTACCGATCTGCCAAAATACATTTTTGGCTTGTGCGCCATGAAGAAGCACGATTTGAGTCGGCGTACATACCACGGGTAAAGGGGTGCAGGCGACGGTGGATCCCGTGATCGTCAAGCTGCTACCGACTTGAAAAAGCCAGACCGCATTGGTATTGCCGAAGGCATCAAGGGTCAGCGTTTCGCCACTTCCCAACACCATGGTGCTGGCACTTTTATAAATACCCGGTGTCAGATGCAACCCGCCCAACGCGCCTGGCCCAGGAATCAACGTTGCCCCTACTTGCTGCGAGGCCCCCATCCACGCTGTATTCAGGGCGGTTTTGATGGCACGTACCTTGGCATTGAATGCGGCACTGTTCGTGGCAAAGTAACGCACGGTCAGCCCTGTTATGTTTAAGCCGTTGGGGATATTGACCGGCGGATTGATGGTGTCGATCAAACCCACCTCCAATCCACAACTGTCCAGTTGAGCTATACCCACGACCACGGGAGCGATGCTAGACGTTGCTGCGGCAGGAACCGACGTACAGGTTGACACGGGGGCGTCCATCACGACATCGCCCCCAAAAGTGGCCCCTAAGGATGTCGTCAGACCTGCCGAGGTGGTTAATGCGTATGGGTTGAGTATCTGAGCGATAAGCGGTGGCGATATGGCTGGTGGACCGAGTGGCGCACCCAACCGACCTGGAGAGGCCGCAAGACTGGTGCCGTGTGCAACCACACGGCTTGCTGCTCCACCAGATAAACCACTCGCTAGATCAGTTTTCCCACCACCGCACCCTGTCATCGTCGCAGTCGTCAATATCGCCATAAGCGGCATGATGCGTCTTATAACTATATTATTCATGATCATCTCTTATCTGGTAGTCAATGGGAATCAGCAGATATGCTCAGTATCCGTGTTCGTTATCCTATGTTCTGTGCGCTGGATAACACACACGTCTTTATCGGAGGCGAAAAAACAAAAGACCGTCTTCTGACGGCCTTTTGTTGACTACTGAAGAGATGAAAAACAGTATTAAGGAGCGACCGTATTACCAGACAAGGTCACGCTGGTTTGTGCCATCAGTTTGCCGTGAACCACCGCACCCGCAGCGAGTGTGATGCTTGTTTTAGACAGAACAACCCCGTTCAGCGTGGTGTTCGTTCCAAGGGCCATGACCCCAGCGACTTGCCAGAACACATTTTTGGCCAACGCCCCGCCAGCCATAACCACCTGCGCACCACTACCCGCAGCCGCCCCACCAGTCAGGGCAACGCCTTGAGCCACCTGAAAGACCCAGACATCATTGGCCGTCCCTGTCAGGGTGATGATCGCGCCTACGGGAATAACAACGGGTGTACTCCACTTATAGACACCTGGCGCAAAAACCGTCCCAGTCGCAATCGTTCCACCCTGCAATTCGGTAGCGGTTGCAGGATACAGCGTTGCATCAGCAGCATAGTTGTAGGCATTTTGCATATTGATGACAGCGGCATCGACCAGCGTTTTATCAACTGCGGTGCCTTTATAACATGCACCAACGTGTGCCGCATCAACGCCATAGATGAATCCGCTACCAACGACCTGATTACAAAGGACGGTATTCATCGCCGCAGCGGTGATCGGGCTAGAACCAATATTGCCCGTGATCACTGAACCGCCAACATCCGTGATCCCTGTACTCGAAAGAATCTCGAAATTACCCGCTGTTCCCAGCGTCACTGGAGAAATGCTCGCGGGAGGTATACCCAAGCCACCGCCTGGTGCCCCTGTGGTATAGATAAAGTTGTCATTCCCATTGTGGGTGAGCGTGATCGGATTCGATCCCGATGCATTCACCATGACACTGCCATTTCCAGTATTGGTTACGGTCACCGCAGCCGTTGCGCTGCTGTTGATCGTCATCGCTCCATTGCCATTATTGGTTGCGGTAACACCTGCACCCGTATTGACGATGGTGATGGATCCCGTGCCAGTTTCGGTGGCGGTATCAAACCCCGTACCATTATTGGTCACGTTGATGAAAGCAACGCCCGTCGGATCATTCACTGTGGCAGTGACTGCACCCGCATTGCTGCCAGAAATAATAATGTTTGAATTGCCGAGCGCACCACCGAGACCCGGGATTGCAGTGGGTCCTGGATAAACATGCGAAAGATTGTCGCTATAAACCAAGGTAAGCGGTGTTGTACCCGTGGCATTCACGGTGACATCACCATTGCCTGTTTGAGTCACAGTCACAGCACCCGTGTCCGTGCTGTTGATCGTCATGGTCCCAGAGCCAGTATTGGTTGCCGCCATCACCTGACCATTATTAACAATATTGATTGCACCCGTTCCAGTTTGGGTCGCAGCCACATGGGCACCATTGTTGAGCACGTTAATCGAGCCACCACCATTGAGCACTGGAGCGACATCGAGTGCATTGATACCCGTCACCGTGATGCGAGTATTGGCATTGACGGCCATACTGCTACCAAGACCACCCGTTGCCGTCGCAGCGATGGGGTAATTGACATTGCCATCCCCACTAAAGGATAGCGCAATCGGCGTTGAACCCGTGGCATTGACGGTGGTATTGCCATTGCCAGTACGGGTCACGGCCACTGCCCCTGTGGCTGTGCTTGTAATGGCCATGACGCCCGTACCTGTGTTGGTTGCGGCTAAGACCTGACCATTATTGACTACATTGATGGTTCCAGTTCCAGTTTGAGTCGCAGCAACATGGGCTCCATTATTGGCCACGTTGATAAAACCGCCTCCCGTGATCACTGAGGCGACATCAGCCGCTGTGCTACCCGATACCACAATATTGGGATTGGTGCTGCCACCCAGGCCCGGTGTGAGAACGGTAGTATCTATGCAAGCAGCATGAGCCACATCGGCAATGGCATTATGATCTAGGCCATCGGTGTAGGTACAGGCAATTGCAGAACTGCCCGTTGCATTTACAGTGATATTGCCTTTGCCAGACGAATTTGTGACCGTCACAGCGCCCGTCGCGTTGCTATTAATGAGCATTGCACCCGAACTGGTATTGGTTGCAGTAAGCACGCCCCCATTATTGACAATCGAGAGTGTTCCCGTACCTGTCTGCGTCGCTGCAACATGGGCGTTGGAAGGGCTATTATTGACGACGTTGATAGAACCACTGGTTGTAATACCAGCAGCAGGCGGTGTCAGCACCGCTGCCACATGGGTGGCAGCAGTACCTGTGACCGTAATATTGGGTCGGGTTGGATCTACAGAATAGGCTGAACTTATACCACTTACGGTTGATAGCGCAATTGTGGGGGCTAAGCTTAAAGGTACGCCGATTGGATTGGGTGTGACAGGTGTACTTACACTCCCGCCACCACTGCACCCAGCCAATAGAGCGGTCATGATCACTGAAAGTGCAAATGTCTTATGTTCGACGTTTCTTTTGGAACTGTTCATGATGTATCTCTTGAAAAGATTTCCATACAGAATCTATTGAAGATTATTGAATAATCTTCTCAATAGAGAATCTCGAAAAGTGACCGAGTGAACGAAGAATAGACGGACAGTGAAGGAAGTTCTGTGCGTTATCGCACAAAGCCGTTCAGCACTCAGACCCAATGAACGTCCCAAGGTGTCGCAAAGTCATTGACACGTTTCGCAACGTTGATTGGGTGCGCTGGGCGATTTACATCACAGGTGATAGTGCGGGGTAATCCACGTAGCCCTTTTCACCGCCGGCGTAAAAGGTGTTCGGGTTGGGGGCGTTGAGCGGGGCGTTGCGGGCGAAGCGTTCGACCAAATCGGGGTTGGCGATCCACGCCACGCCGTAGGCCACGGCGTCGCACTGACCGGCTTCTAGGAAGCTTTCACCCTTGGCTTGATCAAGCCGGCCGTTGCTGATCAGCGGCATGTGGGCGATGGGCCGGAAATGCGCGCTTACATCGGCAATGGCGTGCGGGTTGCCTTCGATCTGCTTGAGGTCCATCACCTCGCTGAGGTGTAGATAAGCCAAACCGTAGCGATTGGCCCCGCGCACCACGTGCTCCCACATGGCGACGGTGTCGGCCTCGACCGTGACGCCGTGCATGCCGTTCATCATCGGATTCAGGCGGAAACCCACGCGGTCGAGCGGCATGACCTTGGCGATGGCGTCGAGCACCTCAAAGAAGATCCGCGCGCGATTCTCGAACGAGCCGCCGTAGGCATCGGTGCGGGTGTTCGAGCAGGCCGAGAAGAACTGATGAAACAAGTAGCCGTTGGATGAGTGAATCTCCACGCCGTCGAAGCCGGCGTCCATGGCGTTCTTGGCCGCACGGCCAAAGTCAGCCACCACGGCTTGAATGTCTTCAACGCTTAGGGCACGCGGGGTGACGGTATCGCTCAGCCCGGCCCCGTCGAACATCTTCATGGCGGGGTTGATGGCTGAGGCCGAGACCGGCGGTTGGCCGTCGTGGTACTGCGGCAGCGACAACCGGCCGCAGTGCCAGAGCTGGCAGACGATTTGGCCGCCTTGGGCATGCACCGCATCGGTCACGAGCCGCCAGCCGGCGACTTGTTCATCCGACCAGATGCCGGGGGTGAAGGGGTAGCCCCGGCCTTGGGGCGAGACGAGGGTGCCTTCGCTGATGATCAGCCCGGCGCTGGCGCGCTGGGCGTAGTAGCGCACCATCAGCTCGTTGGGCACGGTGCCCGGGTTGATGGCGCGGCAGCGCGTCAGCGGGGCCATGACGACGCGGTTTTTCAGTTCAAGAGCGCCTAGACGGCAGGACGAGAGCAGGGTGTTGGACATGGAAGCTTAGGGTTTACCTTGGGAAGAAGGCGGGATGCTACCGCCTTGTCCAAGTCCTGCGGTGTCCCCTGCCATTGCCAACTCCAGAACGTCAACACGCTGCAAAACAGCGCACTGGCCACGAGGTTGTGGTTGTTCTTGACCAAGTCCGGCCCATGTCCGGGGATACGGCCGCTGAGCATGGTGCCCGCTTGGTGAGGGCCGCGCAGCCAGCTCAGCAAGGCGATCAGCCCGAGATGCAACCCGAGGATCAGCACCATGGCGTTGGCCACCAAGGCGTGGGCGGTTTCGAGCCCCGTGTCGCTGCCGTGGCCCAGCCATTCATCCCAGTCGTCATAGATCGCGTAACCGCTGAGCGAGAGGGGCACCACCAGCAGCAGCAACGCCGCTCCGGCGCTGGCCATCAAAAGGTTTTGACCATGCCGCATGCTGGGCTGGCCTTGGCGCAGGCCTTGAAACCAGAGCGACCAGCCAGCCAGCTTGTGCGTGAGCAAACTTAAGCGGGCTTGACGCGGGCCGAAGATGCCCCAAAGCAGCCGAAACACCAGCAAACCGGCCAGGGTGTAGCCCAAGGTCAGGTGCATCAAGCGCCAGCGTTCTGAGTCACCCGTGAGGTAAGCCCCGGTGAAGCTGAGGGCGAAGAGGGCATGAAACACCCGGATCGGGGCGTCGGTCACGCGGCGGCTGGGCGAGGGGGCTTGGGGCATGGCCTGGGTGTTAGCGGGGAATACGGACGCGGTGTTCATCAAAGTCCCCTTCGGGCGCACCGCTGTGGCAGGCCGTGCAGTTGCTCGGGCTTTTGATCGAAGCGCGCTTCCAAAAGCCATCAGGAACTTCGTCGTGCTTATGCTGAAACCAAGCTGTGCGGGTGATGCGGTCTTCGGGCGGGGTGCTGGCGGCGCGCTCCTGCCGATCACTGCGGCTGGCGGCGTTGGCTTGCAGCCAGCGGCTGATGGGCTTGGCATTTGCTGCATCGACCTCGGCATCGGTGCCGAAGTGCTTGCCGAGCCCGCCCATCAAGCGCGCCCAAGACGCCGCTGGCAGCATGCCAGCCGGGAAGGCCATGTGGCAGCTGCCGCACTCTTGCTGGTAAGCCGGCAGCATGGGGGCATGGGCGGTGCGATGCTGGCCGTCGTCGTCATGGTCGTGATAGTCGGCCCAAGCCTGCGGACCCAAGCCCATGAGGGCCACAACGAGCAGTTTGGGGAGCATGTGTTTCATGGTTTGAGGCTTTGGAGATAGAGCAGCACATCAGCTTTCTCGGCGGCACTGCATTCGCGATTCAGCACATCTTTGCAGTTGCGCCGAAACCATTTCTCGCTCTTGGCGCTGTCGGTGAAGCGCTTCGGGTTGAAGGCCGGGGCGAGCGGTTCGATGCTTTTGCCGGTGCTAGCGTGCTTGCCCGGCCCAATGGGCGGGTCGCCATGACAGGTGGCGCACGACCACACATCGCCATGTTTGCTGTTGAAAAACACCCGCCCCCGCTCAGCCGCTTGAGCCCATACACCGTCACTGAGGAGGCTGAGGCTGAGCATGCATAAGCTCATCAAGACAGAGCTGGCGATCCGGCGACGGCAAGGGTTTTCCATAGGCCGCCATTGTTGAGTAACGAAGCTGTGACTTTCCTGAACAGGGGCCTTACCGATGCCCTAACGATGCCCTTGGCACTGCGCAGCTCAGAACTCCACCGCAAAGCCCACGCCGTAGACCGAACGGATCAAATCACCGTCGGGCCAAAGAGGTGCCAGTTTGCGGCGTAGGTTTTTCATGTGGCTGTCTACGGCGCGTTCACTGATATCGAGGTTGTCTTCGTAGATCAGATCAAGCAGCTGGGTGCGCGAAAACACCCGCCCGGGGCTGGCGGCCAAGGCTTGGAGCAGCTTGAACTCTTTGGGCGTGAGCTCTAGGCGCTGACCGTGGATGCGGACCTGCCAAAGCGCAGCATCGATCTCGATGGGCGGCGCGCTCAAGCCGCTGGGTCGGCTGGGGTGTGGAGTGGATTGGCTGCGGCGCAGCACGCTTTTGACCCGAGCCACCACTTCACGCGGTGAGTAGGGCTTGCAGATGTAGTCGTCGGCACCGAATTCCAGGCCGATCAGGCGGTCAATTTCTTCGACCCGCGCGGTCACCATGATCACCGGCAGATGGGAGAACTTGCGCACCTCGCGCAGGATGCTGAGTCCATCCAGCCCCGGCAGCATCAAGTCGAGCAGCAACAGATCGGGCGGTGCGGCTTGGATCTGCGCCAAGGCACGGGCACCGTTGCCTTCGATCTCGGCGTTAAAGCCATCGCGTTGCAGGTAGTCCAGCAGCACTTGGGCCAGATCGGGCTCGTCCTCGACGAGCAGGATGCGGCTGGCGGGGACGTGGGCGGCAGAAGGTGTGGGCATGGACATGTCAGCGCTCCAACGGCAAGTCGATACGGATGGACAAGCCACCCAAGGCAGATTTCTTGGCACGGATGGTGCCGAGATGGGCTTCGATGATGGTTTTGCAAATCGCCAAGCCCAGACCCGAGCCGCCGTGCTCCCGGCTGCGTGAAGGCTCAGCGCGGAAAAAGCGTTCGAACAAGCGTGGCATGGCCTCGGCGGAGGGTGCTGGGGCGCTGTCGTCAAACTGCATCAGCCAGCGTCCATCCCGCACGCGTGCTGAGGCTTTGAGCTTGCCGCCGGGATGGGTGTAGCGCAGGGTGTTTTCGATCAGGTTGGCAAAGACTTGTTGGAGTCGGTTGGCATCGGCCAAGACGCAGCCACTGCCGGGCAACAAGTCGCTGCTGTCGAGCTCGATCTGAGACCGATCCAGGCGTGGCTTGAATTCCTCCAAGGTTTCGTGCAGCAGCGCGATGGGGTCCAGTCGGCTCAGTTCCAAGTCCGTGGTGGGGTTGTCACGGTCGAGGGTTTGGCGCAGGTCATCGACCATCTTGCTCATCTGCATCACATGCTTGAGCAAGCGCGCCAAGGTCTTATCGTCGGCCACACGCACACCGTCTTGCAGGGCTTCGATTTCAGCGCGCAGCACGGCAATCGGTGTGCGCAGCTCGTGGGAGCTGTCGGAGACCCACTGGCGGCGGAATTCTTCGGTGCGCGCCAGCATCTCGGCCATGGCGTTGAAATCGCGGGCCAACTCGCCCAGTTCATCGTCTTGCTCGACAGCCATGCGCTGCCCAAATCGACCATTGGCGATCTGCCGCGCCCCTTGGGCAAGGTCACGGATGGGTTTCAAAAATTGGCGCGACAGCCCCCAAGCCGCTATCAGCGAAAGCACCAGCGCGCCCAATCCCGACAACAAGAGGCTGCGTTTTTGGGTGGATAAGAAAGCCGCGTCGCGCACCGCTTCACTTTCTGGGGCTTCTAACATCAACCAGCCCACCGTTTGACCCTGGTACTGAATGGGTCGTTGGCCGCCCACCCCATGCGGTCGGGGCTGGCCGGCTAGCACCGTGCCGTCTTGATCGCGCACCGAAAGACGCGGGCGAATGTCGAGTAAATCGCCAGGGCGGCCCCCTCGCTGCGGATCAGGATGGGGTCCTAAATGGGGGGGGCGATCCTCCTCGCGGGGCCGGGGTGGCAGTGACCGGGCGACACGTTCGGTGTTGCGGTCCCACGGTTCATCGCTTTGTTGAAGGAAGGCCCAATTTTGTCGCTGGCCATAGGCGGTCTGGAGGTTGTTGACCAGCCCATCGAGGTGTGCCAGTTCAGTTTCAACCACGTAGTGCCCGAAGCCTTGTTCCAAATGCCAGCGGGTCAAGCCGAGCAGCAGGGCCGCCATGGCTGCGGCCAAGGCGAAGGTGGCAAGGAAGACTTTGCGTTGGATGGTCAGACGAATCATGAAGCGGTCAGGGTGGGGGCGGCGAGATCGACCGACCAAGCAGGGACGCCATGGTCGCCGTGGTTGCCAAAACCTGCAAGCCCGGCACGGATCGCGGTCTGACCGGCGATGCGCAGCTCAAAGCCCACGGGACCTTCCTCTGGGCGCAGCCAGACGGTCGTTTCTGCTTGCATGGCCCCGCCCAGCAGCGTCAGCCGGTGTGTGCCGCTCTGAACCCAATGAGCCTGTTTGGCGTCCCAATGGCGGCGGTAGTGGCTGTGGAGGTTGTCGCCCAAGGGATGACGCAACACCCGCCGCAAACGCTGCAAGGGCTGCATCGGTAGCAAGTCGATGCTGGGTGCATCGCACCACGTGCCATCGGCAGCCATCAGCGGGGTCAGGCCGAGGCTCAAAGCAAAGGCATCCAAGATCGGATCAGGTTGACCTGAGCGTTGATGCAAAGCAAAAAGTAGATCGGTGTGTGTGGCCGCCATGCGCGCACCACGGTCTGAAACCAACGACGGGTTGCCCAAGACATCCAGCTCGACCCAGAGGGTCCAAAACTGGGTGCCGATGCTAAAACGCCAGACACGGCCCGCAGGCAGGCTCAAGGCTTGGGTGAGTGCAGGATGGCTGGCCGGCTGATACAGGGCTTGCCCTTGGTGGGGTGTGCCGTCGAGCACAAAACGGCCACCGTCTTGCTGATAGCCGGTCAGATGGAACGGGCAGGTCGGTGCTCCTAGCCAACCGCCGCGCTGCACATGCAGGTGCAGATGCGGCTGGGCTGAGCGGCCCGAGTTGCCGCAGCGCCCCAGCAGCATCCCGGGCACCAGCCATTGCCCTGGCAGCACCAAGAGGCTGCCTTGGCGCAGATGGGCCAGCAGCACGTGGCGGTCGTCTTCGGCTGCGCCGAGCCGGATCAGCACATGGTTGCCCCAGTTTTCATGCAGGTTGATCTCACCCGGGGCGTTGTCGGGTAAGTCATGGCGGCAAGACACTACCCA
>NZ_JBYSVC010000016.1:0-40991 GCF_057922285.1 Leptothrix toolikensis (SeqCode) | reverse complement strand
CGCTGTCTTACTTGAGCAAGTTCCCGATCGACAAACTCAAGGTCGATCAGAGCTTTGTGCGCGGCATTCCCGCTGACCCGGTGGCGAGCGAAATCGCTTCGGTGGTGGTGGCCCTGGGTCACAGCCTTGGGATGGAAGTGTTGGCTGAAGGGGTAGAGACCCAAGCGCAGTTTGATTATTTGGTTGCCAAAGGCTGCAATACCTTGCAGGGCTGGCTGTTTGCACGCGCCATGGATCCTGCGGACGTGACGCCCTTGTTACGCTTGGGCAAAATTGATCCGGCTCAAGCACTGCCCACGCCAACACCTGCCGGGTAGGCGCTGCGTCAGGCTCTCAACCGAAGATGGGGGTTCGATTTTTTCGGAAGAGATCAAACCATGAGCAAGCTGGATGTTTTTGTCGTTGGCGCAGCGCGCACGGCCATTGGTACCTTTGGCGGTGCCCTTAAAGAAGTACCACCGACCCGCTTGGGTGCCATCGCTGTCAAGGCGGCCTTGGAGCGCAGTGGCGTTGCGGGCGACGCCGTGGGCCACGTCGTGATGGGCCAAGTGGTGGTGACCGAGCCACGCGATGCCTATCTGAGCCGCGTGGCCGCCGTGGAAGCGGGTATCGCCCAAGAAACCCCCGCTTTCAACGTCAATCGACTCTGTGGCTCGGGCCTGCAAGCCATCATCTCGGCCGCGCAAGCCATCGCCTTGGGCGACGCTGACATTGCGGTCGGTGGCGGTGCCGAGTGCATGAGCCGGGGCGCTTACCTGATGCCGGGCGCACGTTGGGGTGTGCGTATGGGCGAAGCGGCCATGGTCGATTACATGGTGGGCATCCTCCATGACCCGTTCCACAAGATCCATATGGGGGTGACCGCTGAAAACGTGGCGTCCCGTTTTGGTATCACCCGCGAGATGCAAGATGCGGCTGCGGTCGAGAGCCATCGCCGTGCTTCGCGTGCTATCGCTGAAGGTCGGTTCAAGTCGCAAATCGTGCCGGTCGAGATCGCCTCAAGAAAAGGCAGCGTCTTCTTTGACACCGATGAGCACGTCAAGCCCGATACCACCATGGAATCGTTGGCCAAGATGCGCCCAGCCTTCAAGAAGGACGGCAGCGTGACGGCGGGTAATGCGTCGGGCATCAACGATGGCGCGGGTGCTGTGGTGTTGGCTTCGGGTGCCGCTGTGGCCGCACGGGGCCTCAAGCCTTTGGCTCGTTTGGTGGCCTATGCCCATACCGGCGTCGATCCGGAAATCATGGGCATTGGGCCGGTCTCGGCGACTCGCAAGGCGCTGGAGCGTGCCGGCTTGAGCTTGGCGGATATCGACGTCATCGAAGCCAATGAAGCTTTTGCGGCTCAAGCGTGTGCGGTGGCCAAAGAGCTGGGGTTTGATCCGGCCAAGCTCAACCCCAATGGCTCGGGCATTTCGTTGGGTCACCCGGTGGCCGCTACGGGGGCGATCATCACCGTCAAGGCGCTTTATGAACTGGAGCGCATCGGTGGGCGTTATGCGCTGGTGACGATGTGCATTGGTGGCGGGCAGGGTATTGCCGCAATCTTTGAACGCACCTGATTCATCTTGTCGCGTTTTGTCGTTTTCCCCCTTGTTCCAGGGGTAAAGCGACGGTTATCTGCCACGAACCGCCCCCATTGTTAAGGGTAGTGAGTGTGCGCTGAGGCCCTTGGTTCGCTACGCTTGGCTCCATAGTCAATGTGATGACACTGGAGCTGAAGTGAGATACCAAGGGCACATCCAATCCTGGGACGAGTCGCGGAGTTGCGGCATCGTCTTGCGTGAGGGCAGTCATGAAGCCCTCTTTGTTCGACTGCACGATTTTCCGCTGGATGAAAATCCGCCGGTGGTGGGGGAAAAGGTCAGCTTCATGCTGGGCCTGGATGCACGCGGCCATCGCCGTGCTAACAAGTTGACGTTTGTGGATCGTCCGCTGGCGCTCAACATCATTGATCCTGCAACGGCTCAGTGGTACCACCACCCCATGGTGGCGCGTGCCAGTGCGCCCAAGGATGGCGGTCCCCTGACGGATATGCAAGATCTGACGGTGCCCGTGCCGCTCTATGGTCCGATGAGCCCCAGTAGCTTGGGGGGATCGTCGAGTCGGGGGGGGCGTGACGAGGTGGATCTGCGCGACCTCAGCTACCCACCGCACCGCAGTCGCATCGTGCCGGGGCTGCTGTTGGTGACGAGCGTGGTGGCCCTGATCTGGTCGGCCCAAGCACTGCTACATCACGCCATGGCCTCTGAAGTGCGTCCGGTGGTGGATCGGGCCAGCTTGGCACAACCCGCGCAAACGCCGATCAGTAAATTTCGCAGCACGGTCCGGCAGGTGTGGACTCAAAGTTCGTAGTTTTGCGACGCATCGCCATCCGGGTGGGTCAGGGTACGCATCAGCAGCGCACGCGTCAGTCGGGGCGAAAGTAACTCGGCCAACGTATAGACAAAGTGGCGCAAGTAAGCGCCCCGTTTGAAGGCGATTCGGGCCGTGTTCCGACCAAACAAGTAACCCACGGGTTTGGCCACCAAGGTGGCCGGCTGGAGCCCCGCCGCATCGAAAGAGGCCGAGAAAGAGGGGTCATCACGGACCGCCATCTCCGCCACGATGCCCACGCCCATGCCGAGCCGGACGTAGGTCTTGATCACATCCGAGTCAATGGCTTCCAAAGCGATTTGGGGATGCAAGCCACGCTGGGTAAAGGCGGCATCGATGCGTGTGCGGCCGGTGAAAGTCGGGTGGTAAGTGATGAGCGGCTCAGCCGCGAGTTGCTCCAGCGTGATGCGCTCCATCTTGGCCAAGGGATGCGCACTTGGGATGACCACCACATGCTGCCATTCGTAGCAGGGCAGGGTGACCAATTCATCGAACTGATCGAGGGCTTCGGTGGCGATGCCGATCTCCGCCTCATCGGCCAGCAACATGCGCGCTACCTGCTGGGGGGTGCCTTGGTGCAAGCTGACCGCTACTTTGGGGCATTGCCGGCGCAAAGCGGCAATGGGCTCCGGCAAGACATAGCGAGCCTGGGTGTGGGTGGCTGCCACCGATAACGTTCCCACCTCTTGCTGCGAAAACTCTTCGCCAATGCGTTTGAGGTTATTGAGCTCGCGCATGATGATTTCGATCGAACTCAGCACTTGATGGCCGGGTTCGGTGATGCGTGTCAAGCGCTTGCCGTGGCGGGTAAAGATATCGACCCCCAACTCCTCTTCCAGCTCCAAGATGGCTTTGGATATCCCCGGCTGGGAGGTGTGCAGGATTCGTGCGGTCTCGGTCAGATTGAGGTTGTGGCGCGCAGCTTCTTGGACAAAGCGAAATTGATGCAGGTTCATGTCGGGGTCGCTGCGTCCTGATCAGCCTGATGCACCAGCGTCAAAGCGGTCTCAGCCAAAGCGCGAATGATCGCCTCGGTTTGACCGATGGCGGGCGTGGCGTCGATCACCACGGTGGGGTTTTGCTCACGCAGCATGTTCACCAGCACGGGCAAGTCGTTCAGGATGTGGCCCCCAACCCCCAAAAACAGCGGCACCACGGTGATTTTTTGGCAGCCTTGCTCAATGAGCTCACGCGCTGCATGGGGCAAATCAGGCTGCATCAACTCCAGAAAGGCCAGCGTTACAGGTTGCTGGGGTGCGCACAGGCGCATGTGCGCAGCAATCGCATGGAACGGTGTCGCCCACGTAGGATGGCGTGCGCCGTGGGCAAAAAGCAGGATGCCGTGCATAAAGGGATCGAAAAGAGAATCAGCGGTAACGCACCAGCCAGCCAAAGGCTGCCAAGGACATCAGGAGGTAAATCAGGCTGGGTGCGCCAGCAGCGAGCCAAGGCGTCCAGTCATGCAGCAAGGCCAGATGGCCCACCACGTTGTTGAGCAGCACAAAACTGATGCCGAGCATGATGCCGCCGAAGACCTTGAAGCCGACCCCGCCGCGCCGGGTACTCAGATAAGCAAAGGGCAGGGCTAAGGCCATCATGACCAAGCAGGCAAAGGGGTAGAGCGCTTTCTTCCAGAACTGCAACTCATAGCGCTGCGCAGCTTGGGCCTGATCCGAGAGATGTGACATGTAGGTATAGAGCGCCAGCGTGGACATGGTGGCCAAGGGCAGCACAGCGGCGGCCACCACATCACGGTCCAAGCCACTCGCCCAAGTCAGGTGCGCTTGGTGGCTGTCGGCGGGCGGTTCTTGCTCCAGTTGCGCCGGCCAGTGGATTTGCGCCACGTCTTCCAGTTCCCAGTGGCCTTCGTCATCGACGTTGGCTCGGGCGGCGTTGATGCGGTGAGTCAGGCGGCCTTCAGCATCGAACTCATAAATGCTGACATCGGTGACCGCACCATCGCTGCGCGCCCCGGCCACGTTGACGGTGTAGTGGTGTTCCTTGCCTTGGGTATCGACATGGATGTCGCGCAACCAGACACCGTGACGCCCAAGCCGCAATCCACCAGAAAACTGCGATTGCATCAAGGTGGCACGCGTTTGACTCCACGGGGTCATGAAGTCCCCCACCACAAAGGTAAGGAGCACAAACCCCATGCCCAGGGTGCTCAGCAGCTTCAAGGCGCGTATCGGATCAAGGCCGCCGGTGCGCAAGATGGTGTATTCGGAGGATTGCGCCAAACGCGCCATGGCGTAGATTGCCCCGATGAGTACCCCGATGGGCGCTAGCTCATAGAAATGCCCGGGCACCTGAAGCAGACAAGCCAAGACGGCATCCAAGAAGGTGTAGCCCTGTTTGCCAACGTTTTCCATCTCGCTGACAAAGTCGATGAAGAAAAACAGGGCCAGAAAAGCCAGCATCACAAACGCGGTGGATGCGATGACTTCACGGTAAAGCAAGCGACGAACCGTACGCATCAGGGGGCCTCATTTCGAAGGCGGCGGGGCGACAAACGGGGTGCCGCCACGCCCAAATCACGCCACCACAACAGGCCCAATGCGCCCAGCAAAGAGGCTCCATGCAGACCGATCAGGCCGCCGATCAGGCCCACGCGACCGGCAGTGATCCAAGCTTGGAGCAGATTGACCAAATTGAGATAAACCACAAACGCCAGTAAAGCCAGCATCAAGGCGGCACTGCTGTTGCGGCGCGGGTTACCTGCCGGCAAGGCCATGCCGAGTAGCGTGAGATTGATCGAGCCAAAGACCAAGCTCAAGCGCCAAGAAAGTTCGGCCTCCATGTCCAAACGATGCTCGTGTTTCAGAAGATCCATGGTGTCGGTGGATTTAGGGGATCGGTCTACGAGCTTGGCGATGTTGGTTTCGCCGATCTTGATGCGGTATTCGTCAAAGTGCGCCACGGATTTGGCCCCCGTGCTTTGGGTGTGGTCCGAGCGGGTGCCGTTTTGCAACACCAAGTAGCGCACGCCCTCGGGGCTGTATTCGATGCGGCCACTCTGCGCGGTGGTGACGGACTCCCGACCTGGCGCCCGATCAACGATGAAGATGTTGCGGCTCGATAGGGAATCAGGGCTGTTGCGGTCGATGAAAAAAATCCGCCGGCCATCGGCGGAGGTCTGAAATTGTCCGGGCGCGACCCGAGAAAGGTCGGACCGCTGCTGATGGCGATCCCGCAGATCGTTGATCTGACGATTGGCCCAAGGCCAAATCACCAGTGAGAGGACAAAAATGGTCAGCACCACGGGGGTTGCCATGCGCAGCACGGGCTCAACGAAGCGAAACAGCGACACGCCGCTGGAGAGCCAGATCGCCATTTCGCTGTCACGGAACATACGAGTTAGCGAAGAGACGATGGCGACGAACAGCGACAAGCTCAGGATGGTGGGCAAATAGCCGAAGGTGGCGTAGCCCAACATCAGGACCACATCCTGCGGTGCCACGCTACCGCCTGCCGCTTCACCGAGGGTACGGATCAGCGCCATGGTGAGCACGGTGGTGAGAACGATGGCCAGTGTGGCCCCGAAGCTGCGTGACAGTTCTTTGCGAAGGGAGGAATCGAATAACATCAGACAACACTCAATCAAGCTGAATTATGGACTTCGAAGTTCTCTCCATCGCATCCGATGCACTGTCGGATCACGTCACGGACACCTTGCTGTTGCTCGTTCCCGCCGAAGAAACGCGCTGGGCCTTGCCGACAGCCCTCAAGGCCGAGTTGCGTCAAGCCGTGGACGCAGGTGATTTGAACCTCAAGAATGGGCAATGCCTGTGCCTGCACCGCCCTGCGGGTATCGCCGCGCAGCGACTGGTGTTGAGTGTGGTGGCATCCGGTCAAATCAAGGCGCAGCAAGCGGCTATCGCAGCGGGCTTGGCACGGGTCAAGACCAGTGGCGCAGGTACTCGCACGCTTAGCGTGGCTTGGGGCGGGGATGAACCCGTGGCAGCGGCGGCTTGGGCTGAAGCCTTGGTCAAGGCCGTTTCGGCCGCAGTTTATGTGTATCGGCACACCAAGCCCAGCGCGACACCCGCGCCTCGGATCACACGCATCGAGCTGCTGGGCTCGGCAGCCAGCATGACGGAGTTGCAAGCCGGTGTGCGTCAAGGTAAGGCGATTGCTGCTGGGATCGAGTTGGCGCGCGAATGGGCCAATCGTCCCGGTAACCATGCCACACCGACCCATCTGGCTGAGCAGGCCATCGCCTTGGGCCAGGCGTTCAAGAAACTCAAGGTGGAGGTGTTGGATACCGAGGCCTTGGCTGAATTGGGCATGGGCTCTTTCCTCGCCGTGGCCCAAGGCTCCGATCAACCGCCCAAGTTCATCGTGCTGAACTATCAAGGCAGCACCAAAAAAGTTGCGCCGCTGGTGCTTGTGGGCAAAGGGGTCACGTTTGATAGCGGTGGCATCTCGATCAAGCCCTCGGCCGAGATGGACGAGATGAAGTTCGACATGGGGGGGGCGGCCAGCGTGCTGGGCACGTTCCGCGCTTTGGCCGAGCTGCAACCCAAGATCAATGTGGTGGGCTTGATTCCAGCCTGTGAGAACCTGCCCAGTGCTCGGGCGGTCAAGCCCGGGGATGTCGTGACCAGCATGTCTGGCAAGACCATCGAAATTTTGAACACCGACGCCGAAGGGCGCTTGATCCTGTGCGACGCCTTGACCTATGCCGAGCGGTTCAAGCCCGCAGCGGTGGTCGATATCGCCACCTTGACTGGCGCTTGCGTGATCGCGCTTGGGCACCACCACAGTGGTCTGTTCAGTGCCGATGAGGCCTTGGCCACTGCGTTGCAATCGGCCGGCGAAAGCGCGCTCGACACCGCTTGGCGCATGCCCTTGGATGAGGTCTACGACGAAGGCCTCAAGAGCAACTTTGCTGATCTGGCCAATGTGGGGCCACGAGCTGGCGGCTCAATCACAGCGGCGATGTTTCTTAAGCGCTTCACGGGTGCCTATCGTTGGGCGCATTTGGACATCGCCGGTACGGCTTGGAAAAGCGGTGCCGCCAAAGGTGCCACAGGCCGCCCAGTGGGTTTGCTGACCCACTATGTGCTGGCTGAAGCCCAAGCCTTGGCGGCACGGAAATCTGCCTGATGGCCACCGTGGCGTTCCATTTCAACGTGGCGCATCGCAACGACTACCTGTGTCGCCTGATTCGCAAGGCGCATCGTCTGGGGGCTTGGCTGTGCGTGACGGCCCCTGCGGCGCGTCTCGATGAGTTGGACCGCCTGTTGTGGACCTTCGACCCCCTTTCTTTTGTGCCGCATCAGCGTGTTCGAGCGCTGTCACCCACCGCCACCTTGGCGCAAGGGCCCGTTTGGGTGCAGTTGGCTGAGACGCCACAACCCCGATGCACCACCGAAGTGTTGGTGAATGAGTCGGGCCAAGTGATTGCGGATACAGCGGGTTTTGCCAAGGTGATCGAAGTGGTCGGTCATGCCGAGGCAGATCGGCAAGCGGCTCGGGCACGTTGGCGCGCCTATGCCGAGGCTGGGTGGACCTTGGAGCGATTTGAGGTGAAAGCGTGAGTTCTTCTGTCCGTATCACAAGCGTGGATATCCCGATTCCGATGTTGACGGAAGTCGTGGATGCCCCCTCCAATCCGGGCTCAGGGGTTTGGTCATCGCCGCCGCCCGTGCTGTCTTCGGTAGATGCTGAGCAGTTGGCACAGCAAGTTTTGCTTGACTTGCATCGTCAGGTGGATCGGATGTTCGAATTTCGGGTGCGAGAGTCGGTCGCACCTGCCGTCGAGAGACTGGTCGATAACCTGATTCTTGAATTGCGCGATGAACTGACGGCCACGCTTCTGGATGTGGTGCGCAAGGCAGTGGCCCAAGAAATGGCGCGGCAGCGGTTGCGTTGAACTTTTTTCGATGAGGTTAGACATGACATTCAAAGTCACAGCAGTACTCGGATCCCTGATCTGGGCTGGAGCGAGTTCGGTCTTTGCTGCCACCGCTCAAGATCCCACCGTGGTGAAGATCGGTCACGTGTCACCCACTAGCGGCCAAAGCGCTCATCTGGGCCGCGATAACGAAGACGGGGCGCGTCTGGCTATCGAGGATTTGAATGCCCAAGGCGTGGTGATCGGGGGCCGCAAGGTCAAGCTGGAGCTGGTGGCTGAGGACGACGGCGCTGATCCCAAGCAAGCCACTGCGGCCGCGCAAAAACTGGTCGATGCCAAAGTGGCCGGGGTGATCGGACACTTGAATTCCGGCACAACGATTCCTGCCTCGAAGCTCTATCACGACGCCGGTATCGCCCAGATTTCACCTTCGGCCACCGCGCCCAAGTACACCTTGCAAGGCTTCAAGACGGCTTTTCGGGTTGTGGCCAATGACGTGCATTTGGGCGGCACCTTGGGGCGCTATGCCATTGAGCAGCTCAAGGGCAAAGTGGTAGCTGTGATCGATGACCGTACTGCTTATGGTCAAGGTGTTGCTGACGAATTTGAAAAGGGTGTCAAAGCTGCGGGCGGCACTTTGGTGGCGCGCGAATCAACCACCGATAAGGCCACCGATTTCAGCGCCATCCTGACCAGCATCAAAGCCAAGAAGCCGGACATCATCTTCTTTGGCGGGATGGATTCAGTGGGTGGCCCGATGTTGCGGCAGATGAAGCAGTTGGGGCTTCAGGCCAAGTTTGTGGGGGGTGACGGTATTTGCACCGCCGATTTGCCCAAACTCTCCGGTGCAGCTTTGAACAGCATCCAAGTGATCTGTGCCGAAGCGGGTGGTGTCGAGGGTGAGCAAAAGAAAACGCTCGAAGCCTTTCGCGTTCGGTTCAAGACTCGCTTCAACCATGAAGTCAAGCTCTACGCACCCTACGTGTATGACGCGGTGCAGGTGATGGTCGCTGCCATGGTGAAGGCGGGTTCCAGCGATCCGGTCAAGTATCTGCCGACGCTGGCGGCGACTCAGGACTACCCAGGGGTGACCGGGCTGATTGGCTTCGATGCCAAAGGCGACATCCGCCACGGCGCGCTCACGATCTATACCTACAAAAATGGGCAGCGTGAGTCCTTGGGCGTTGTGCGTTGAGTTCGTTGATACATCGCCAGGATTCATGGCTATAATGGCGGGCTTCGGAGAGATGGATGAGCGGTTTAAGTCGCACGCCTGGAAAGCGTGTGTGGGTTAATCCCCACCGCGGGTTCGAATCCCGCTCTCTCCGCCAAATTGCGCCAGCATAAAAAAACGCCACCTTTGCAGGTGGCGTTTTTCATGGTGTGGTCGATTCCAGCTTAGCGCTTCGACTTTTCTTGGGTAATCACCCAAACACCGCCCACACGCTTCCACAGCAGTGTTTTTTGGGTTGAATCACTGAAGTTGGTCGATGAGTACGACTGATTGAACGTGATTTCCACGCTGTTCGCACTGATGACACGTGGCTTCTCGTTGCTGACTCGAATTTGAATCGGGCCTTCTTTGCGCAACAGGCGCGAACGGTTGTCCAGCCATTTATCCCGCGTGACCCCCGCAGGGCTGAAGCTTTGATCGTAGAACTTGATGTAAGCATCCACGTCCTTGGCTTGCCAAGCAGCGACCCATGCATAGAGACGATCTCTGACGGTTTTCGCGGCTACGGGTTGATAAGGCGGCTGCTGCAAGCCCAGTGAATTTTCTGGAGACAGGCCACCTGAGCCATCGAGATTGGGGCTCTGTGACTGCGACGGTTGAGTTGGTCCCAGTGTCTTGGGTAAGACCTGTGGTTTAGCCATCTCCGGATCTGACATTGTCGGACACCGTGCGATTTCTTCGCTATCACCATTGTCAGGAGCGGCGACCTCATCGGGACCTCGTGTCAGGTTCAAGGTGCTAAGGAGATCCCCCGTTGCGGCCCGAACCCGCACCCGGGCAATGAACAAATCGTGCTCCGCGTTGATCTTGGCGCGTGTGGCCGCATAGACCTCGTTCTCGGCATTCAAGACATCAATCACACGGGTCTTGGCTCTGCTATCAGACCCGCCCTTGTTGTAGGTCTCTGTGATTGCGAGACGCGCGTCCTTCGAGGCAGCTTCGTTGTTTGTGTAAAAACCGAGTTGTGCCGTCAGTTGACTGACATCGTTGGCCGCGATGGCGGCTGTTTGACGTGCGTCACGACAGGCTTTATCGCGTTGACTGGTGGCTTGCTCAAGCAGCTTGGCTTGTTGACGAATCTTTGCTTGGTCAGAGCCGCCGTTGTAGAGATTCCAATTCAGGGCCAGACCTGCCTTGGTTTCACTCTTTTTATCGGCAATGCCATCCATGTTCTGGCCGACACCACTCCTGACTCGGGCCTCAACTTTGGGTTGATATGCCAAAGACTCACTTTCACTGGTTTGCGCTTTAGCCGCTTGGAGATTGGCAATGGCGGCTCGAACCAGCGGACTTCGATTCGCTGCTTGATCAATCACATTCTTGGCTGACACGGACTGTGTGCTTGCCACAATGGAACGCGCTGCTTCACTGGGATCTTGCAGCACCAGAGTGGTCGATGGCACCATGCCAACGATGCGGCGATAGCGCTCCATGACGTCATGAAGATTGGATCGTTCGGTGTAGAGGTTGGACTGCGCCAAGGATTTACGGGCCTCGGTTTGTTTCGCATTGCCTTTGTTATCCGCACCACCCAACGTGCCAGCGCTTTGGCGTCGATCCAACTCCTCATGCTGAGTCAAGTTTTGTTCAGCCAGTCGTACCAGTGCCAAGGCACGGGCCACATCGGCGTGAGCTCGAACAGCTTCCAAGGCGACTTGCTCGGTGGCATCGACAAATTCAAAATAGCGCGTTCTGCTTGCGTGATTGAAGCGCTCCACTTGGGATTGCGTTGCCAGTCCATCCCACAGCAGCTGGGTGGCGCTGATGGCCAAGCCGGTGACGTTCACCGATTGGCTCTCGGGTACGCGTGTACCCACGCGGTCCCACTTGCGGGCGGCTTCCGAACTCAGATCGACCCGTGGCAGTAGCGCACCACGAGCCACATCGACCTCTTCACGAGAGGCCTGAAAGGCTTGGTATCGTGCGGCGACATCCGGATTGGTGTCGATCGCACAAGAAGCAGCCACGCGCAGCGGACCGCCACTTCTGCTGACTGGAGTGGTCGTGGCTCGCGCATCTGCCGAGCAAAGAACCGCAGAGGCCTGTTCTGAGTCTTTCGTGACAGGTTGCTGCTGCGCATACGCCAATTGGCAAGCCAACGCTGTTGCGCTGAGCAAGAGAGTAGAGATTTTGTTCATCGGCATTGCATCCTCATGACGGCCACATCCCGTGACCCGGCGGTGGGTTCGACTTTTCAGTCAGGATGTGGGCCCGGTGACTTTTGACGGGGCGTTAGGCTGATTTTCCCTGAGCGGAGTATTCCACAACTTGAGCCCCACGCCTGCATGATCTGGCCACCATGCGCCATGCCGTTTGAGCCTCGATGCTCCGCACCTTGTGGGCATGCGCAAAAACAAGGCGACTTGGTTGATACTTCGCCCCATGAATACGGTACGCATGAACGTTGTCCAACGACGCACTTTTTGGGGCGCGAGTCTCTTCGCCAAGCTGCTGCTATGGGCTTTGCTGGGCATCGGGTTGATGGTGGTGGCGCAGGCTTGGAATCCTGATCTGATGCGCAAGAGCTCCAATCTCTATGGGCCTACGGCTTCACGTGTAACCTTGGATCTACAAGATATGATTCAAGCGAGCGCTGATATGAGCGAGGATCGACGAGTTTTGAAAGTTAATGCATTTATTAATACAAGACTAAAGCAAGAGATTGATAAAACCGTTTGGGGCATGAAAGATTATTGGGCCAGTCCGATGGAGTTTTTTTCTAAAGAGCGTGGTGATTGTGAAGATTTTGCTATTGCTAAATATTATTCGTTAATAGCTTTAAATTTGCCGGTAGAAAAACTTAGGTTGGTCTATGTTATGTTTACGCCTAGGCCCGGTGAATTACAGCAAGCTCATTTAGTTTTGGCTTATTACAGAATGCCAGACGAAGAGCCTTATATTCTTGATAATCTGACCGATGAAGTTCGCTTGGCATCCTATCGCCCAGATCTAGAGCCGATGTTTAGTTTTAATGGCGTTGGTTTATGGTGGGGCACCCAAGGAGATGATGCTGGGAATCCTTTGGCGCGCCTATCACCGTGGCGGCAAGTGGTTGTTAAAGCAAAAAATCAAGGTTTTACAAATTAAAGTGCAGCACATGGTATGTGCTGTGCAATGACAGGAGATATTTATGTCGTTGATCAAGCAGATTTGGTCGCTTGTATTGGGTGTCTTGATTTTTGCATGTGCGGGAGGTGTTCTTTTTTCCGTTATATCGGCAAGTAATTATCTTGAAAGTCAATTGGCTCTAAAGAATAACGATACCGCACAAATATTGGCGCTGACGCTTTCTCAAAGAGATAGTAGTCGTACCATGTTGGAGCGAGGTGTTTCAACACAATTTGACACGGGTCATTACAAATCAATCATTCTCAGGTCACCAGGGGGTACGGTAGTCATTGAACGATCAGTAGATATCACTGATTTTGGTGTTCCTTCTTGGTTTTCTGATTTGATTTCCATTCAATCCCCCATCGGAAGAGCTCAAGTGATGTCAGGCTGGAAGCAGCTGGGCACCATTGAGGTGATTAGCCATACAGGTTTTGCCTACGCTGATTTGTGGTCGGGTACGTTGCGTATGGTTGGATGGATGATTGTTTTGGCTGTAGTTGGTATTTTGATTGGGCATCGTGCGGTGCAACGTTTGCGCCAACCGCTGGACCTTCTCGCAAGGCAAGCCGATAAGTTGGTTGAGAATCGTTTTAGCATCCTCCCCAAACCCATTCCGATCCCCAAAACACCTGAATTAAAGCGGGTGGTTGAAGCGGTTAATCAAATGGTGGCGCAGGTGCGGAGTTTATTTGTCGAGCAAGCGAGCCAAATTGAAGCGCTGCGCCGAGCCACGACCTGTGATCCTTTGACGGGCGTTGCTCATCGGCAACATTTCTTGGCGCAGGTCGCAGCGACCTTGGATCAGCAAGAAGGTACGCCAGCCGGCGGGCTCCTGTTGGTGCGGCTCAACAAATTGTCTGATCTGAATGTCTTGGTGGGTCGAGCCAGGACGGATGCTTTGCTCAGAGATATTGCCACCATGCTCGGGCAACCTTTGGATGGCTATACAGATTCTGTTCTGCATGTTGGGCGCTTGAATGGCACCGATTTTGGCCTTTTAGTTGCTGCAACCGATGATTTACGGGCACTGGCTAATGCATGGCTGGAGCGTGTTCGTCAATTGGTCGCCGCGTTTCCTGCCGCCACGGTGACTGTATCGGGTGCGATGTGGCAACCAGGAATCAGCTTGATGCAGTTGATGCTGGCGGCGGATTTGGCGCTGGCTCAAGCAGAAGCCCACGGAAGCAAGGTGGCTGAAGTCGAGGGCGGTCAATCCCTGTCCTCGCTTGCTGGGGGTGAAGCCGCTTGGCGCCGACAATTGGTGGGCGCTTTGACGCATCCAGATCATGCTCGACTGGAAGAGTTTTTGGCGATAGATCGCAACCGCCAGCCCTTGCATTGGGAATCGAGATTGCGTTTGCAGCTGGTCGATGGTGGCATTTTTGAATCGGCCAGTGTGTGGCTGCCGATGGCGATGCGTACCCGTTTGACGGCCCGACTCGATGAGTTGGCCCTGACTTTGGCGTTGCAAGACATCGGCCGGGATGGTCGGCCTCGGGCGATCAGCATTGCGTTGCTATCGCTGCGCAGCCCAGAGTTTGTGCTGCGCTTGGTACAAGGCATCAAGCTTGCCCCCAAAGCCGCAGCGAGTCTGTGGGTGGAAGTGGACGAAGATGCTTTGGCCAGTTATCCGATGGTGACGGCTGAGTTGTGCCGTGTCCTGCGCACTTACAAAGTGCGTGTGGGCCTAGAGCATGCGGGCGAACGCCTACAGGCGATCGGCGTCTTGCAAGAGTGTGGACTCGACTACGTGAAGCTGTCAGCCGATTTCACAGCAGGCGTGGCCCATGACTCAGAGCAAGCTGTCTTGGTGAGGAGCGCGTGTGCCTTGCTGCATGGCCTGAAATTGCAGGTCATCGCTGAAGGTGTCGTGGACCCGTCCGACCTCGAAGCGTTGTGGGCTTGCGGGGTGGACGGTGCCAGCGGTATCGCGACAACTTAAGTAAGCGTTTAAGCGCCACCACCGTGGTGGTTAGTGCTTGCCGTTTGCTCGTAGGGTTGCAGGATCGCTCCCAACGATGGGATATGGTCCAGCGGCCCGGCAAAGCTCAGTGAGGATGACGCCGTCGTCCCCCCACCGGGCAACGCGGTGGCCGTAGTGGCCGCAGGAGGAGGGGCGATGGTGGGTAAGCTGCCAAGGCTGTGGTTGAGCAATCCATCCAACGACAGCTCCGACCCGCTCGGGCCAAAAACATCATGCAAGCTGAGCGCATTGGCATGCTGAGCGTGGGTCACCGCAGCATTGCTCATCAACCCGATGGGTGATGCCACGACCGGAATCGCCGCAGGATTTGTCAGATCGAGCTGGATCGTCGTCGTTGCAGTGCCCCCATGCCCATCATTGGCCCGGATCGCGAAGGAGTCTCCACCGACGTAAAACGGGGTGGGATTACCGGCCGGCATGACCGCAGGGGTATACGACCACGTGCCATCGGGATTGACCGTTACCACTGGCTGCGTCAGTGCCCCCGGCACATTGGGTGCCATCACAAGGCTGAAGGTGACCGCATCACCATCCACGTCGAAAGCACTGACCTTGTCCGTGATGACGGCCGTGTTACCCGGAACGCTGTAGTTGTAGTTCAACGTGCCCGAATTAAAACCAGGCGTCAACGGGTCTGTCGGCGTCGTGATGAAGACGGGCGGATCATTGACCGGCGAGACGCTCACCGTCACGGTGGTGATCGCTGTGGAGTTACCTGCGCCTGAGTTGTCATTGACAATGATCTGGAAGCTTTCGGTGCCAAAGAAGTTAGGCGCTGGTTGATACGTCCAGTGACCATCTTGGGTCACACCGACCACGCTAGCGGGCTGCATACCAGCGGTCGAGCCCAAGCTGTAAACCAGCCACTGGCTCAGGTCTCCGAGCGTGATATCGATGTCCGTCGCCTGAACCACACCTGTCGCTTGGATGTCTTCGGGCGTTGTCGCGGTATAGGTGAGGTTATTGAACACCGGCGTGTCGTTGACAGAGGTCACCCCCAGCTTGACGGTCGTGTTCACGGCTGAGCCGTTGCTGTCAGAGACCTGCACTTGGAACGAGTCAAGGCCGTTGAAGTTGGCGCTTGGTGTGTATTTCCACGTGCCGTCGTTGTTGACCAAGATGGTGCCGTGGGTGGTGGTGCCACTGGTCGCGAGACTGCCGTCGGGCAGCAGCAATCGATACCCGGATGTCAGTGAGCCATCCTCGACGTCCACCGCATGCACTTGCCCGGTGTTGGAGGCATTCGCTGTCGGCGTACTGTCCTCCATGACCTGCTGGTTGTACTCGTAGGTCACCGGCCCACCTGTGGTGTTCGGTGTGGCGGAGAAGTTCGGCGAAAGCAGCGTCTGCTGATAGACAGGTGGGTCGTTGACCATCTTCACGACAATCGACCAAGTGCTTGTTTCAGCACCGGCCGTGATCTGACCACTGCCGTAGTCCGGTGCAACCTGATAGTTCACCACCAATGAAATCGGCCTGCCCGTGGCTGGATCAATCAGCGGGTTGCCACTCGGATCGGCATTGTTGTAGTTCGGTGCAGGGATGAAGGTCAGCACCTCATTGAGCCCCTGGGTGACACGGCTGACGGAAATGATCTGACCGGCATAGTGGTCCGCCGAATCGTAGACCGGGATACCGCCGGTGTACGACAGAACAGCCCCGGTGATGGGGTCTTGCGTGACCGTTCCGTAGTCAATGAAGTGCGATGCCGAGTGGGTTGGACTGCTGTCTTGCAACGTCCAGATCACCACGCTGCTGAGCGGTGTCGTCGAGAATCCATCGTTTTGGATCAGATTCACATTGACCAGAGGGATGTCCTCAAGGGTCACGCTGAAGTCTGGCCTGCTGTCTGTCACCGGGGTGACGGTGATCGGTTTGATCGCGGTGGTTACGGCCCCAAAGGGATCCGTGCTGGTCACAGTCAGCTGTGTAGGGCCGTTCCAATCGGGTGTTGGCGTGTATTTCAGGCCATCAAGGATGGTGTTGATGTCGGCAATCGGTCCGCTAACGGTCACCGTGGGGCTGCCGTTGTTGGTCACGGTCAGTGTCGGCAGTGTGCCCACGTCCAGCACGCCATTGGGCACATTCAACGTGACGGTGGCGGTGGTGTTATCCGGATCACTCAGCGAAATCGCTTTGCCTGGGCCGGTGAAGATGTAAGGCGTGTCTTCCGGCGTGATGACGTTGTTGACGGGCACCGTGGGCAGCGCGACCACGGGCGGGTCATTGACTGGGGCGATGATGATCGTGGCGGTGGCGGGCGTGGCATCTTCCGCGTTCAGGGCATCAATGGCTGCGTAGGTGAGCGTGGTGGTGCCATTCCAGTTGGGTGCCGGCATGAAATAGGCCGGCCCACTCAAGATATCGCCCGCAAGCACGGGCTGGGTCATGGCCACGTCTTTGTAGAGCACCCCCTCCGTGGCAGCCGGAAGCGTCAGCACGTGAAATCCCGTGACAGCATTGTCAATATCCGTGCCGGAGAAAAGCACAGGAACCGGGGTGACCGGATCTTCTGCGCCGTTGGCTGTGATGTTTTGTGTCTCAGGAGGGTCGTTCACCGGGGTGACGATGATCGGCTTGGTGCCTGTGGCGGTGCCACCCAACGGATCGGTGCTCGTCACCGTCAGCAGATCATTGCCGTTCCAGTTGGGTGCGGGCACGTATTGCAGCCCATTCAAAACGGCATTGATATCGGCGATGGGGCCGCTGAGGGTGACCGTGGGCGTGCCATTGTTGGTGAGCGTCAATGTTGGGAGCGTGCCGACATTGAGGACACCGTTGCCCACGTTCAACGTGACAGTCGCGGTGCTGTTATCCGGGTCACTGAGCGAAATCGTGTTGCCTGTGCCAGCAAAGAGGTAAGGCGTGTCTTCCGGCGTGGTGACTTGCCCATTGTTGGTGGGCACCGTGGGCAGCGTGACCACGGGCGGGTCATTGACTGGGGCGATGATGATCGTGGCGGTGGCGGGCGTGGCATCTTCCGCGTTCAGGGCATCAATGGCTGCGTAGGTGAGCGTGGTGGTGCCATTCCAGTTGGGTGCCGGCATGAAATAGGCCGGCCCACTCAAGATATCGCCCGCAAGCACGGGCTGGGTCATGGCCACGTCTTTGTAGAGCACCCCCTCCGTGGCAGCCGGAAGCGTCAGCACGTGAAATCCCGTGACAGCATTGTCAATATCCGTGCCGGAGAAAAGCACAGGAACCGGGGTGACCGGATCTTCTGCGCCGTTGGCTGTGATGTTTTGTGTCTCAGGAGGGTCGTTCACCGGGGTGACGCCGATGGTCACGATCGACGTGGTTTGCCCACCCCGGCCATCCGATGCAAGCACCGCGAAGCTGTCCGTGCCATTGAAATTGGCCGCCGGGGTGTACGTCCATGTGCCATCTGGATTGACGGCTACCGTACCGTTGCCGGGGTTGGCGGCGATGAAATAGCTCAGCACGTCACCATCAGGGTCCGTGGCTGCCACCCGACCACTGACGGTGGTGTCTTCGGGAATGGTCAGGTTGTAGTTGCCGCTATTCGGGTCGAAATTGGGGTTGCCGTTGTCGCTGTAGATGGGCGCGTGGTTGATGGCCTGTGCCACGCCAATGGGCGTGGCCAAAGGCAAGGCCCGAACCGCCATGGCATGGCTGAAGGTTTGCGGGCCAACCGTTTCGTTGAGCCGGGCAACCGCCAAGCCGGCAGCGACCGCATCCAGCTCACCCCCATCACCTAAAACGTTGCTGGGTACAGCCAGTGCGCCTGGTGCCGCCAGCCCACTTTGAATTTGCACAATCCCGTCGGGCGAGGTCATGACGACATCGCCTTTGCTGACGGTGTCACCTTCATTCAGCAAGCTGATCATGCCGTTGGCTTTGCGGATGATGGCTGTGCCGGCAATAAACAGCACGGGGCCTTCGGGCAAGCGGGCAGGAACATAGCTCTGATCCAGGTAAACCTGAGCCCAACCCGGATTAACCACGCCGGCATGCAGACCCTTGGGTTGCACATGGGGGCGAACGGTGTGTTTGATCGTTTTCGTCGTCATCTTGTACCTCTTTGGTGTGCAGGTCGCAGGACAAAAGCCGACGCCTTCCCCGCAACGATTCCAGCCTCTGCGCAAGGATACCCGGATTGCCCGGGCCCCTCAATGCTGCTGTATCAGCGTTCGCGCAGGGCGTAGGCGTGAGCTTTCAAAACGGGTTTGAGCAAATAGCCGAGGACCGATTTCTTGCCGGTCAAGATATCCACCTCAGCGGTCATGCCGGCGATGATGGGCATGCTCTCGCTCAGGTTGGGGTGATCGGTGCGTACACGGATCACATAGAAGGCGTTGCCGCGTTCGTCCACTTGGGTGTCCGGGCTGATGTTCTCCACCTTGGCTTCGAGTCCGCCATAGATCGAGAAGTCGTAGGCCGAGAATTTGACGGTGGCGATTTGCCCCGGGTGAATGAAGGCAATGTCTTTGGGCTGTACCCGTGTTTCAAGCACCAGCGCGTCGTCTAGGGGCACGATTTCAACCAAATCCTTGCCCGGTTGCACCACGCCGCCCACTGTGTTGGCCAGCAAACGCTGCACCCGACCGCGTACCGGGGACTTGACTTGCGCTTTATCCACCTTATCCGCCAAGGCGATGGCCCCTTGGTTGAGGGCATTCAAACGGCCAAGAACCTCAGAAAGTTCTTTGCGGGCGTCGTTTCGAAACGACAACTCGGTTTCATGGGTCTTGCGTTGAGCCTCAGAAATAGCCGATTGCACCCGGGCGATGGTGGCGGTGCTTTGTTCAAAGTCGCCTTTTTGCCGCACCACTTCGCGCTCCAAGCGCAGGATATCGAGCTCGGAGATGGACCCGCTGCGCAAAAGTGGGCGCAAGGTCTTGAGCTCCTTTTGCGTCAGAACAAGGGATCGTTGCGCGGTATCGTTGCGTGAGCGCACTTCAAGTAGTTCTTGCTCTTTCTGCGTCACTTGCTGGTGATTGATCGACAGCAGGGCTTGCAATTCACTGACGCGGGCTTGGTAGAGATTGCGCTCTTCGTCGATGATTTGCGCCTCATCTTTGTTGCCCGGGCTGGGTGAGGGTGGGCGGAAGGCCGTGCCTTCGGCCAAAGCTTTGAGGCGCAGCTCACGGATATGCAAGGCAAAGACCTGTGCTGCACTTTCGCGCACGCCCGAGGTGGCGCGGGTTTCGTCGATGCGCAGCAACAATTGGCCGGCTTCGACTTGCATGCCTTCGCGCACCAGAATTTCCGACACCACACCGCCGTCCATGGACTGCACCACTTGGAGTTGATGGGACGGGATGACTTTGCCGTCGCCCCGGGTGACCTCATCAATCGAGGCCCATGCGGCCCATGCAATCAGCACGACGACGACGACCACCGAGGTACGTACGATTTTTTGGGCGCGCACGGTGCGTTGGCGCGAAAGAAGCTCTTCGGCCTCGATCTCGAAACCACGCACCCCAGTGGTGTCGGCCAACGGGTCCACGGTGACGTGCAGGCGGTCCCAAAAGCCCCTTAGGCGCGCAAGCGTTGTTTGAATATTCATCGTCATGCTGAGGCCCTCGTAATTCGGCCTGCTTGCAGGGCTTCGATGATCTTGTCACGCGGACCATCGGCCAAGATGCGACCGCCATCGACAACGATGAGTCGCTGCACCATGGCGAGCATGGACGTGCGGTGGGTCACCAGCACCACGGTTTTGCCTTCGGCGAAATGGCCGATGCGCTGGGTGACTTGCGCTTCCGTCGAGAAATCCATCGCGCTGGTCGGTTCATCAAGCAACAAGATGGGCGCGTTATGCAGCACCGCGCGGGCAATGCCCACGCCTTGACGCTGTCCGCCCGAGAGTAAATCGCCGCGCTCGCCCACGGGCATGTCGTAGCCGCGTGGATGCTGATGCACCCAGTCGCTCACACCGGCCGTTTCTGCGGCGGCAAGAATGGCGCGGTCATCGGCGTGGGGCATGCCAAAGGTGATGTTGTCGCGCAGGTTGCCCATGAACAAGGTGACGTCTTGGGCCACGTAGCCGATGTTGGCCCGGATGTCGGCCGGATCAAGCTGGCGCAAGTCGATACCGTCGATCAACACTGCGCCTTGCTGCGGGGTGTACAGACCCAGCATGAGCTTTTGCAAGGTCGATTTGCCTGAGCCGATGCGCCCGATCAGCGCGACCTTTTCGCCGGGTTGGATGCGAAAGCTCACGCCGCTCAAGGCGTTGTCATCACGGTTCGGGTAGCTGAAATGCACGTCGCGGAATTCAATCTCACCGCGCAGCTGCTGACGGTGCAAGAAGCTCTGTCCTGCCTCACGTTCAGTGGGGCGTTCCATCATTTCATTGAGGGATTCCAGCGCCGTGCGCGCCGTTTGGTATTGCAGCAGCAGGCTCACGATCTGGCTGGCTGGGGTGAGCGCCCGGGAGGCCAAGGTTGATCCCGCGATCAGGGCCCCCAAGGTCAGGTCATGGGTGCTGATCAGGTAAACGCCGATGATGATCACCGCCAAGGAGACCACTTGCATCAACCACTGGGTGCCGTAGTTGGCTTGGCTGGAGAGCGAGCGCATGCGCACCGTCATCAAGGCCAAATGGGTGTTGATGCGCTCCCAGCGCGCTTGGATCACGCCTTCGGCGCGCTGCGTCTTGATGGTGTCGATGCCGCCCAAGGCTTCGACCAAAGTGGCGTTGCGCTGCGCACTGGCCGCATACGTGCCCTGCGAGAGTTCATGCAGCCGGTATTGCAAGATGTAGCCCGAGCCGACGATCAGCACAAAGGCCACGATCACAGGCAGCAGCAGCCAAGGCGAGATCCACGCCAACACCAGCAAAAAGAGCAGCCCGAAGGGCAGATCGACCAGCGCAGTGACGGTGGAGGTGGCAATGAAGTCGCGCACTTGCTCAAAGCCGCGCAGGTTCGAGGCAAAGGAGCCCACCGAAGCTGGCCGGTCTGCCATACGCATGCCCAACACCCGCTCCATCAGCACGGCAGAGAGCCGCACGTCGATGCGCGCACTGGCCTCATCGATGAAACGGCTGCGCAGTTTGCGCATGTACAAGTCAGCCAGCAAGGTGATGAATAGCCCGATCGACAGCGCCCAGAGCGTCTCGATACCGTGGTTGGGCACCACGCGGTCGTAGACGTTCATGGTGAAGATGGGGAAAGCCAAGCCGAACAGGTTGATCAGCAACGCCGCCCACAAAATGTCTTGGTAAACCCCACGCTGGCTGAAGATCGCGCTCCAGAACCAATGCCCCTGGAAGATGGGACGACGGTGTTTTTGCTGTTCTTGGACGTTTAACTGCGGGCGCACGAACACCGTCAAGCCGGTGTAGCGATGGATCAAATCCGCCCAAGGCATCAGCACCGCCCCCTGACCGCTTTCGGGCAGTAGCACCCGTGCGTCGCCTTCGGGGCTCAGGCCCAAGAAGACGCAGGCGTCGTCGTCGTGCAGCAGCAGGATCACGGGCAGCACGGCCGTCTCAAAAACAGCATCCTTTTCACGCTGAAGCTTGGCCACCATGCCGGCTCGGGCTGCTGCCCGCTCAATCATCGCCAGTGGCAAGCGCCCGTGGGTCATGGGCAGACCCGCCGCCAGCGACGCGCGTGAGGCATGGGCACCGTGCAGGCGACAAATTTCCAGCAAGCAGTCGAGCAGGGGGTCGGGGTGAATCAGGTCTTCGCGTAGGCGGTTCGGCGCTGCGGGTTGGGGCTGGGGCCGAGGGGGGGGGGCTGGATTAGTCGTCGTGTCCGTCATGGTCGATGGGGTCGATGCAAGAGCCTGCGTGGGCCGTGGCCCAGCGGGTGTCGATGTCGATATCGATGCAGTGAATATCGAACCGACCTTGTCGGTAGTCGTTGAAATACTGCTTCAGCGCCGTGCGTACCGTCCGAAACGCCAAGGTCTCCCAAGGAATCTCGTCTTCACGATAGAGGGCGACTTCCAAGGTTTCTGGCCCGGGATCGAAATGGGTATCGAGCAGTTGAGCGCGGTAAAAAAGATGCACCTGACCGACCGAGGCCAAGTTCATCAGCGCAAACAAGCCTTGCAGCTCGATATGCGCGCCGGCTTCCTCGCAGGTCTCGCGCAGCGCGCCCTCCGCCGTGGTTTCGCCCAGCTCCATGAAGCCGGCAGGTAGGGTCCACAAACCCCGGCGCGGTTCGATGGCTCGGCGGCACAGCAAAACGCGATCCGCCAAGGCCGGGATGGTGCCGACCACGTTGAGCGGATTTTCGTAATGGACTTCGCCACACGCTGCACAGACCGCACGTTCGCGGTTGTCATCGGGAGGGGTCCGGTACTCGACCGGGGAGCCGCAAGAGCGGCAATGCCTGATGCGGCGGACGGGCTGCATGGCGGGCAGTGTAATCGCTCAATCCGGCTATGCTTGGCTCTTTGCGCGCCTCGGCACCATGCCCAACGCTCCTGTTTCCTTGATCCCGACGTGGCCGGTCTCGGCCCGTGTCGGTGCCTGCCTGAGTACTCGTTTGGGCGGTGTGAGCCAAAGGCCTTTTGATAGCCTGAACTTGGGCGATCACGTGGGGGATGCCCCGGAAGATGTCGCCCTCAATCGGGCTCGCTGGACGGCGACCTTGGGCGCTGAACCTGTTTGGTTGCGTCAGGTGCATGGCGTGGACATTCAGGTGATCACTCGGGCGACCCAAGCTGCGCTGCATGGCGTCGAAGCGGACGCCGCGCTCACCACCGAGGCGGGGGTGGCTTGTGTGGTGGGGGTGGCGGATTGTTTGCCGATCCTGTTGTCGTCGGTCGATGCGCGAGGCGTTGCGGCGATCCACGCCGGCTGGCGCGGCTTAGCGCATGGAGTGGTTGAGAACACTTTGCGCGCCCTGTGTGAGTCAACCGGGACGGGTCCAGAGTGCATCGTCGCTTGGCTTGGACCGTGCATCGGTCCAACGGCCTTCGAGGTCGGGGCCGAGGTTCATCAAGCCTTTGATGGTGCAGGGATGGGGCAACGGCATTTTGTTCCGGGTGGTTCGCCTGACAAATGGTTCGCGGATCTGGCGGGCTTGGCCCGTGATCGCCTACAAGCGTTGGGCATGGCTTCGGTGCATGGCAACGATGGCAGCGCGGCGTGGTGTACGGTGCTTCAGCCCGAACGCTACTTTTCGCATCGCCGCGATCAGGGGCGCACTGGGCGCATGGCCGCCGCGATCTGGATCAAGCCGCAGAAGGTTGGCACCGTTGGCACGGCTGGACAACAAGCTTCATGAAAGCTCCAAGGTGCAGGATCGCCGGCCTGAAGAATCCATGAAATCACGACACTGCCGTCTGTTGAGGTCTGTGTCTGGAGGAGAGACATGAGCACTGCACGCAAGACATCATCCCGGGCAAAACCGTCCGCTAAACCGTCCGCTAAATCGACCGAGGAGCCGACGGCTGCTACGACGCCGCAGGCCGCCCCGGCTGATCGAGTGACCCCCGTCTTGTCCTTGGGTGAAAGCTTGGGCAAGTCGCTGCAAGGTTTTGCCCATTTGAGCTTGGCCCCCGATGCGCTGGGTCGCATCCAGTCCGACTACCTGCGTCAGGTCACGTCGCTGTGGAACACCACGCTGACTGCGCCCGCCGAAGCCCCTAAAGTGAAAGATCGCCGTTTTGCGGCTGAAGCTTGGCAGCGCAATCCGGCGTCGAGCTTCTTGGCCTCCGCGTATCTGCTTAACGCCAACGCCTTGTTGAACTTGGCCGATGCCGTCCAAGGCGATGAAAAGACCCGCCAGCGCATGCGCTTCGCCGTGCAGCAGTGGGTCGATGCTGCCGCGCCGTCGAACTTTCTGGCGCTGAACCCGGAAGCACAACAAAAGGCGGTGGAAACCAAGGGCGAGAGCATCACCCACGGGGTGGCGCAGTTGCTCAAGGACATCCAGCAAGGGCACGTCTCGCAGACCGATGAAAGCCTGTTCGAAGTGGGGCGCAATGTGGCGACCACCGAAGGCACGGTGGTGTTCGAAAACGAACTCTTCCAGCTCATCGAGTACAAGCCCCTGACCGAGCAAGTCCACGCCAAGCCGATGTTGTTTGTGCCACCGTGCATCAACAAGTTCTACATCATGGACTTGCAGCCGGACAACTCGCTCATCCGCTACACCGTGGCCCAAGGTCACCGGATGTTCGTGCTGAGCTGGCGCAATCCCGATGACAGCTTGGTCAACACGACGTGGGACGACTACATCGAGCAAGCCGTCATCAAGGCCATTCATGTGGTGCAAGAGATTGGCGGCACCGAGACCATCGACACGCTGGGCTTCTGTGTTGGCGGCACCTTGCTGACCACGGCCTTGGCGGTCTTGGCGGCGCGCGGTGAACAACCCGCTGCCAGCATCACCCTGCTGACCACACTGCTTGACTTCAGCAACACCGGCATCCTTGATCTCTTCATTGATGAAGCGGCCGTGCGCCTGCGCGAAGTCACCCTGGGGCTGGATGCGCCCAATGGTCCCGGCATGCTCAAGGGCAAGGAGCTGGGTGCCACCTTCAGTTTCCTGCGTCCAAACGATCTGGTCTGGAACTACGTGGTCGGCAACTACCTCAAGGGCGAAACGCCGCCGCCGTTCGATTTGCTCTACTGGAACTCGGACAGCACCAATCTGCCCGGCCCGATGTACTGCTGGTACCTGCGCAACACCTACCTTGAAAACAATCTCAAGGAACCGGGCAAAACCACGGTCTGCGGCGAAGCGGTTGATTTCGGTGCCATCAAGGCCCCGGTGTACCTCTACGCCTCGCGCGAGGATCACATCGTGCCGTGGGACTCGGCGTTCATGAGTACCAAGCTGCTCAAGGGACCGAAGCGCTTTGTGCTCGGTGCCTCGGGTCACATTGCCGGCGTGATCAATCCGCCCGCCAAGAAAAAGCGTAACTACTGGACGGCACCCAAGCTCACTGCCAACGCGCAGGACTGGCTGGACAGCGCCACCGAGCATCCCGGCAGCTGGTGGACCGATTGGTCTGACTGGCTTGCCAAGCACGCCGGCCCTCTGGAGCCGGCACCCAAGACACCCGGCACGGCCCAATATCGGCCGATCGAACCAGCGCCGGGTCGGTATGTCAAACACAAAGTTTGATGACCCATCAAGAGGAGACTTTCCATGACAGATATCGTGATCGTTGCCGCCACCCGCACAGCTGTGGGTCGTTTCGGTGGTTCCTTGGCCAAGGTGGCCGCGCCTGATCTGGGCGCTGTGGTGTTGCGTGAGCTGCTCAAGCGCAGCCAGCTGAGCAGCGAACAAATTGGCGAAGTGATCTTCGGCCAAGTGCTGCAAGCGGGTTCGGGCCAAAACCCGGCGCGCCAAACCGTGATCAAGGCCGGCTTCTCGCAAGGCGTGCCGGCCATGACCATCAACAAGGTCTGCGGCTCGGGCTTGAAGGCTGTGATGTTGGCGGCTCAAGCCATCCGTGACGGCGACAGCGAGATCGTCATCGCTGGCGGCCAAGAAAACATGAGCGCCAGCCCGCACGTGATGCTCGGTTCGCGCGACGGCACCCGCATGGGTGATGCCAAGCTGATCGACTCGATGATCGTGGACGGCCTGTGGGATGTGTACAACCAGTACCACATGGGCATCACGGCTGAAAACGTCGCCAAGAAGTACGGCATCACCCGCGAGATGCAAGACGCCTTGGCGCTGGCTTCGCAGCAAAAGGCAGTGGCCGCTCAAGACGCGGGCCGCTTCAAAGACGAAATCGTTGGCGTGTCGATCCCGCAGCGCAAGGGCGATCCGGTGGTGTTTGACACCGACGAATTCGTCAATCGCAAAACCACCGCTGAAGTCCTGGCCGGTCTGCGCCCCGCCTTCGACAAGGCTGGCTCGGTGACCGCTGGCAACGCTTCCGGCCTCAACGACGGCTCGGCTGGCGTGATGGTGATGAGCGCCAAGAAGGCCGAAGCCTTGGGCTTGAAGCCCCTGGGCCGGATCGCTTCTTACGCCAGCGCTGGGCTGGATCCGGCTTACATGGGCATGGGCCCTGTGCCTGCCGCGCAAAAGGCCTTGGCTCGTGCTGGCTGGAAGCCCGCTGACCTCGACTTGCTCGAAATCAACGAAGCCTTCGCCGCTCAAGCCTGCGCCGTCAACCAAGAAATGGGCTGGGACACCAGCAAGATCAACGTCAATGGCGGTGCTATCGCCATCGGCCACCCGATCGGCGCTTCTGGCTGCCGTATTTTGGTGACCTTGCTGCATGAAATGCAGCGTCGGGATGCCAAGAAGGGCATCGCCTCGCTGTGTATCGGCGGCGGTATGGGCGTGGCCCTGACCATCGAACGTTGAGCGTTGATTTCTCAGCGGCATCACAAACACCAACCAATTTCTTCAGGAGCACAAACATGACTCAAAAAGTTGCTTACGTCACCGGGGGCATGGGTGGCATCGGGACGGCCATCTGCCGTCGCTTGCACAAAGAAGGTTTCAAGGTCATTGCCGGTTGCGGCCCGACCCGTGACTTCGACAAGTGGCTGGCCGAGCAAAAAGCAGAAGGCTTCACCTTCTACGCTTCGGTCGGTAACGTTGCTGACTGGGATTCGACCGTTGAAGCCTTTGCCAAGGCCAAGGCTGAGCACGGCTCGATCGACGTGTTGGTCAACAACGCCGGCATCACCAAGGACCGCATGTTCTTGAAGATGACCCGTGACGACTGGGACGCTGTGATCAGCACCAACCTGACCTCGATGTTCAACGTCACCAAGCAAGTGGTGGCTGACATGGTTGAAAAGGGCTGGGGCCGCATCATCCAGATCTCGTCGGTCAACGGCGAAAAGGGTCAAGCAGGTCAAACCAACTACTCGGCTGCTAAAGCCGGTATGCACGGTTTCACCATGGCTTTGGCTCAAGAAATGGCCAACAAGGGCGTGACGGTCAACACCGTGAGCCCAGGCTACATCGGCACCGACATGGTCCGCGCCATCAAGCCGGAAGTGTTGGAAAAGATCGTCGCCACGATCCCCGTGAAGCGTTTGGGTACGCCGGGTGAAATCGGCTCGATCTGCGCTTGGCTGGCTAGCGAAGACTCCGGCTTCACCACCGGCGCTGACTTCAGCTGCAACGGCGGCCTGCACATGGGCTAAAAAAAGGCTCCTTCGGGAGCCTTTTTTACGCCTGAAATATCACATCAGCATCGTGTTGCGAATCAGCCCGACGGCCACGCCTTCAAGGGCAAAGTCGATCTCATCGGACTGGATATGGATGGTCTCGAAATCGGGATTCTCTGGGGTTAGCTCAATGCCGGCCTTGGTGCGCCGATAACGTTTCACCGTCACATCGTCGCCCAAACGCGCCACCACAATTTGGCCGTTTTTGGCTTCGGTGGTTTTTTGCACCGCCAGCAAATCACCATCCATGATGCCAGCGTCGCGCATGCTCATGCCGCGCACCTTGAGCAAGAAATCAGGCCGGCGCGAGAACATGTAGGGCTCGACGTTGTAGACCTGATCGATGTGTTCCTGCGCCAAGATCGGATAGCCCGCCGCGACCCGACCCACCAAGGGCAAGGCAAGCATCTCCGACGACACGCCCAGCGGCAGATCAAACTGCTTGCCGATGCCTTTGATGCGTGAGGCGTTGAGGGCTTGCAGTGTTTCGGACTTGAGGCGAATGCCGCGCGATATGCCACCGAGTAACTCGATCACGCCCTTGCGGGCCAAGGCTTGCAAGTGTTCTTCAGCGGCGTTGGGCGAGCGAAAACCCAACTCGGCTGCGATCTCGGCGCGGGTCGGCGGTGAGCCGGTGCGGGCGATGGTGCTTTGAATCAGTTCCAGAATTTGTTGCTGCCGGGCAGTCAACCGAGGGCTGTCATCGGTGTGGGGATCCATGGTGTCCTCTTGGGGCCTGAATTGTGTAGGATCATCGGCTGTATGTTCATCCAGTGGCTGGATTTTTATACAGGCGTGCATCTATGACAAGTTCTTCCATGAACTCCGACACCATCGTCGTTTTGGGGACCGGCGGCACCATCGCCGGTCGAGCGGACCGAGCCACCGATCAGCTGGGTTATGTGGCCGCACAACTGGCTGTCGCGGATCTACTCAAAGGTTTGGGGCCGGTATCGCCAGCCGGTGAGCGCTGGCACGTCGAGGCCGAACAGGTGGCGCAGCTCGACAGCAAAGACATGTCACACGCCGTCTGGCAAGACTTGACCACACGACTGGCGCATCACTTGGCGAGGCCAGAGGTGCAGGGCGTGGTGATCACCCACGGCACCGACACCCTCGAAGAAACCGCTTACTTCTTGCACCGCGTTTTGGCACCCATCAAGCCGGTGGTGTTGACGGCGGCGATGCGACCCGCTACTTCCTTGCAAGCCGATGGCCCACAAAACTTGGCCGACGCCTTGAGCGTGGTGGCGACCGCTGCGCAAAGTGGCGCAACGGGTGTGTTGGTGGCCATGGCTGGATATATCCACAGTGCCATGGACGTGCGCAAGCTCCATACCCATCGACTCGACGCATTCAGCTCTGGCGATGCCGGGCCGCTGGGCGTGATGGAACAGGGCCGCTTGCGGCGTTTTCGTCCTTGGGCAACCTTGGATCCTAAAGCTCAGGCTGTGTCCACGCCTTATGGTTTGGATCTGGTTCACACGCCGGTGAACACTTGGCCCAAAGTAGTGATCTTGCTCAGCCATGCTGGGCTTGAAGAAGAGCTGCTCTGCGCGCAACTTCAAGCGTGGATCCAGGCCGGAGTGCGAGGCGTGGTCTTGGCTGGCACGGGCAATGCGACCTTGCACCATGCCATCGAGTCAGCCCTTGAGCACGTTGACCCCGACCCAACGCGGCTGGCCCGTATCCTCAGCAGCCGTTGCGCCCTGGGCCCGATCCTGCGGGCTGATCCTGCCGACATGCTCATCAGCCTCACGCCTGTGCAAGCTCGGATCGAGTTGATGCTGCGCTTGATGAGGGTGCCTCACTGAGGCTTGACGCTGAAACTTAGTTTCATGATACTTGCACTTCTGGTTTCAAAGGGGTGTCATGAAGTCTGCTGTGGTCGAAATCACTGAACGCATCCGTGAGCGCAGCCAAGGGTTGCGATCGGCGTATCTGCGGCGTGTCGATGCGATGACGCAGCGCGCACGCGGGCCAGAGCGCTTGGGCTGTGCCAACGTCGCACACGCCTTTGCGGCGCTGCCGGGCTCGGACAAGTTTCGGGTGGTGGCCGAGAAGGGCCCCAACATTGGCATCCTCACGGCCTACAACGATGTGCTCTCAGCCCATCAGCCCTACGAGGGTTACCCGGCGCTGATCCGCGACGAGGCGCGCCGCCATGGTGCGACCGCCCAAGTGGCGGGCGGTGTGCCGGCGATGTGCGACGGCGTGACGCAGGGCTATCCGGGCATGGAGCTGAGCCTGTTCTCACGCGACACCATCGCAATGAGCACCGCCATCGGCCTGAGCCACGACACCTTTGATGCGGCGCTGTTGCTGGGCATCTGCGACAAGATCGTGCCGGGGCTTTTGATCGGTGCTTTGCAGTTTGGTCATTTGCCCTGCGTGTTTGTGCCTGCCGGGCCGATGGCGTCAGGGCTGTCGAACGGCGACAAATCGAAGGTGCGCGAACAGTTCGCCCAAGGGCTGGTTGGACGCGGTGATCTGCTCAAGGCCGAGTCAGCGGCTTATCACGGTGCGGGCACTTGCACCTTTTACGGCACCGCCAATTCCAACCAGATGCTGCTTGAGGCCATGGGCCTGCATCTGCCGGGGGCCGCTTTTGTGCATCCGCACGACGGCTTGCGCGAGCACCTGACCCGTGCGGCGGTGCAGCGCGTGCTGGCGCTGCGCAGCGAGCAAGCCCCCATTGGCAAGATCGTGGATGAGCGCTGTATCGTCAACGCGATGGTGGCGCTGTTGGCCACGGGCGGCTCGACCAATCACCTGATCCACTGGGTGGCGGTGGCGCGGGCGGCGGGCATCTTGATCGACTGGACCGATTTCTCCGACCTTTCAGCGGTGGTGCCGCTTTTGGCGCGGGTCTATCCGAACGGCGCAGCCGATGTGAATCAGTTCCAAGCGGCCGGTGGCCCGGGTTTTGTCATCCGTGAGCTGCTTGATGCGGGTTGCATGCACGGCGATGTGCTGAGCGTGAACGGCCCAAGCTTGCGGGCCCAAACCAAGTTGCCGGTGGCTGCGGCTGACACGAGCCAAGGCGTGCGCTGGATCGAAGCGCCGATGCGCAGTGGCGATACCAGCGTGGTGCGTCCGGCCTCCGACCCCTTCAGTGCCAGCGGGGGCTTGAAGCTCTTGGCCGGCAATTTGGGGCGGGCCGTGATCAAGGCCTCAGCGGTGCCCGAGGATCGCCACATCATCGAAGCCCCAGCCATCGTCTTTGACACCCAAGACGCCCTGCAAGCGGCCTTCAAGGCGGGCGAATTGGAGCGCGACTTCATCGCCGTGGTGCGCTTCCAAGGCCCGCAGGCCAACGGCATGCCCGAGCTGCACAAGCTGACCCCACCGTTGGCGGTGCTCCAAGGCAAGGGCTTTCGGGTCGCGCTGGTCACCGACGGGCGCATGAGCGGGGCTTCGGGCAAGGTGCCCGCTGCCATCCACGTCAGCCCCGAAGTGTTGGCTGGCGGTGCGCTGGGCAAAGTGCGCACGGGTGATCTGCTGCGTCTGGACGCTGTGGCCGGCACGCTGGACGCGCTGGTGCCGGCGCACATTTGGGCTGAGCGCGTGATCGCTGTGTTGCCCGACGAGTTGGCTGAGAACAACGCCCACGGCCTGGGCCGGGAACTCTTTGGTGGTATGCGCCGTAACGTGCGCACCGCCGAAGAGGGCGCGGTGACTTGGCTCTGAATCTGCTTCGACTTCAAAGGAACCCCATGAAAACCATTGAACTGGCCCAGTACGGCCCGGTGATCCCTGTGATCGTTTTGGACCGTCTGGAAGACGCGGTGCCTTTGGCCCGTGCGCTGGTGGCGGGCGGTGTACGGGTGTTGGAAGTGACGCTGCGCACCCCCGTGGCGCTGGCGTGCATGGAGGCCATGATCCGCGAGGTGCCGGAGGCTATCGTTGGTGCGGGCACGGTGCGTTCGGTGGCTGATGCCGAGGCGGTCAAAAAGATCGGCGCGCGCTTTGCCGTCAGCCCGGGCTACACCTCGGCCATCGGCGAGGCTTGCCTAGAACTGGACCTACCTTTGCTGCCGGGGGTGTCCACCGCCAGCGAGGTCATGACGGCCAACGCCGACGGCTATCACTTTTTGAAGCTGTTCCCAGCCACGGCGGTCGGGGGCTTGAACCTCCTCAAAGCCTTTGCCAGCCCCTTTCACGATGTGTCGTTTTGCCCCACCGGCGGTTTGACGCCCGAGAACGCGCCACAGTTCCTCGCGCTGCCCAACGTCAAAGTCTGCGGCGGCTCGTGGCTCACGCCGGCCGATGCGGTCAAGAACGGCGACTGGGCGCGCATCACGGAGCTGGCGCTGGCTTCGCACGCTTTGCGCACAGGGGTGTCACGCCCATGATGAAGAGGGCCATCGTGGCCGCCGCAGGGTTGACAGTGATGCTGCCGGCCTTGGCGGCCCCACCTGCCGCCGTGCCTGACGACCTGATTCGCCAAAGCACGCTCGCAGGCACGGTGTTCCACGACTGCGCTTTATGCCCGCAAATGGTGGTTGTGCCGGCGGGCAGCTTCCTGATGGGTAGCCCCGAAACGGAGCTTGGGCGTGAGGTCTACGAGGGGCCACAGCACAGGGTGATGATCCTGAAGCAGTTTGCTGTGGGGCGATTCGAAATCAGTCGCGACGACTGGCAGATTTGTGTGACCGATGGTCCCTGTGAGGCGCAATCTTCAAGCACCGGCATGGGCGCTGTACCCGGGGCAGGGCGTTTGCCCATGGTGAATATCGCGTGGCGAGAGGCCAGCCAGTACGCCGAGTGGCTCAGTCAGCGCACAGGACAAAACTATCGACTGCTCAGTGAGGCGGAATGGGAATACGTGGCTCGCGCTGGTTCTCAAAGCGCTTACGCCGGTGGGGGCGCGCCCCTCCTTGCGCATCATGAAGCCGAGGACGAAGGTGTCGAGCCCCGTCTTGGGGCTTGGCATGTGGGCAGTTTCAAGCCCAATGCCTTTGGCCTCTACGACATGCAAGGCAATGTTTGGGAGTGGGTGCAAGACTGTTTTCATGCAAGTCTTGCGGGTGCGCCGGCGGACGGATCAGCTTGGACGGAACACTGTGACCAAGGTGCGGCAACAAGTGGTAGTGACCCCTATGTGGCCCGGATGGCACGCGGCGGATCTTGGAAAACTCCCTCCGTGCATCTCCGCCCAGCCCATCGAGCTTGGGCACATAGCGCTGAAGTTGATATCGGTTTTCGGCTGGCACGGGCTCTGAAACCCTGATCAGTGATCAGGGTCATGTCAACGCTGCACGATGTCCGGGAGTTCGATTTTCACTTCAAGCACATCAAAGTTGTCTTGGCGCTCCCGATGCACTTTGATGTCGCTGGGGTCGATGGTGACGTACTTAGAAATGACCGCAAGCAACTCGCGCTGCAAAGCCGGCAGATAGTCGGGGACGGCTGCCCCGCGACTGGAGCGTTCGTGCGCCAAAATGATCTGTAAGCGCTCCTTGGCGACACTGGCCGTTTTGTCTTTGTCGCCGAGAATGAATGACAGCAGTCCCATGGACTTACCTCCGACTGAACAGTCGCTTGAACAGACCTGGCTTGGCTGTTTCGATGAATCGCATGGGTCGCTCTTCACCCAAGAAGCGCGCCACCATGTCTTTGTAAGCCTCAGCGATGTCACTATCACCCATGTGGATCACCGGCACGCCTTGGTTGGAGGCTTGTAAGACCGCCTCGGATTCGGGAATTACACCGATCAGCGGAATACGCAGGATCTCGTGGATGTCATCCAGCGAGAGCATCTGACCTTCTTCAACCCGTGCGGGGTTGTAGCGGGTGATCAGCAAGTGCTCTTTGACCGGCTCGCGACCTTCGACAGCTCGGAGTGTTTTGGAGCTGAGCATGCCCAAAATTCGATCCGAATCGCGCACCGAAGAGACTTCGGGGTTGGTCACCACCAAGGCTTCATCGGCATAGTGCATCGCCATCAACGCGCCTGTCTCGATCCCTGCGGGCGAGTCGCACACGATGAACTCGAACTCCATCTCCATCAACTCGTTCAAAACCCGGCCGACGCCATCTTTGTCGAGCGCATCTTTGTCACGGGTTTGGGATGCGGCCAAGACGTAGAGCTTGTCGCAGTTTTTGTCCTTGATGAGCGCTTGGTTAAGGTTCACCTCTTGGTGGATGACATTGATCAGGTCATACACGACGCGGCGTTCACAACCCATGATGAGATCAAGGTTGCGCAAGCCCACATCAAAGTCGATCACGACGGTCTTATGCCCGCGCAGGGCCAGCCCTGTTGAAAAGCTGGCACTTGTTGTGGTCTTGCCGACCCCGCCCTTACCGGAGGTCACCACGATGATTTTGGTCATCGTTTGGGATCCTTTCTAAATTTTTTAGCGTTGTAAACGCTCACCACTTTATAGCTTCTATCAACAGGCTCTCGCCGTCCAGCCAAATTTGGGCCGCCTTGCCCAAGACCTCCTCGGCTAGGGGGGATTCTGTGGTTCGATAGATACCTGCGATGGCAATCAATGAAGGTTCCATGACGGTCGCAAAAATGCGTGCTTGCGTGTTGCCGCGTGCTCCGGCAATGACTTTGCCTCGCAAGGGACCATAGACGTGGATGTTGCCGTCGGCGATCAATTCGGCCCCAAAGCTGACCATACCCATCACCACCAAATCACCGCCTCGGGCGTAGACCTGTTGTCCGGATCGCAGAGGGCGATCAATGAACAAAGTGGGGGCGACGATGCTTGGCGCGGCACTGGCTGGGGTTGGCGTTGGGGGTTGCGTGTATTCCGATGCATCGATCAGTCCCACGTTTTTGGCGGCCGCCATCTGGCTGGGATTGCCGCCGCGCACACCCACCGTGATCAAGTGGAATTGGCGCAGCAGCTGGATCAAGGCCTCAAAATCTGGCCCGCTCTCACTGGCTGAGATGGCTGCCAAGTCCACGATGACGGGATCGTGATCGAGCAATTGCGGACTGTCCTGAAATTGCTGCGCCAATGCATCGGCCAAGGCCCGCAGATCCGTGGTTTTCAGGATCAAAGCGACCAAGGTCATCGCTGCACTTTTCAGTTCGAAGGGTGCGTGGGTCTTTTTGGAAAAAGCATGGGCCATGGGTGGTGCGCACGTCGAATGCGTGCGTCGAATGAGGCGCGCAGTTTAATGGTCTTGGGACTGGATCTGTAACCGATCCAGCAACATCGCATCACCGTAGCTGAAAAAACGGTAGCGTTGCTCGATGGCAAGGCGGTAGAGCGCACCCATCGTATCGAATCCGGCAAAGGCACTGACGAGCATCAGCAAGGTACTGCGTGGCAAATGGAAGTTGGTGATCAGCCGGTCCACCACCTGAAAGTCAAACCCTGGGGTGATAAAGATCTCGGTTTCGCTCGCTCCGGCCTGCAACACACCACTGCGCGCCGCCGATTCGAGCGCGCGCAGGGTGGTGGTGCCGACCGAGACCACCCGTCCACCGGCTGCCTTGGTGCGGGCAATGGCTTCGACGGTCGAGGGCGGTACCTCAAAGCGCTCACTGTGCATGCGGTGCTGACTCAAATCCTCGACGCGCACGGGCTGGAAGGTGCCCGCGCCGACGTGCAAGGTGACGTGGGCGCTTTGAACACCGCGTGCGGCAAGCTGGTCAAGCAGGGCTTGATCAAAATGCAGCGCCGCTGTGGGGGCGGCTACGGCACCGGGTTGGCGGGCAAAGACGGTTTGATAGCGCCGCTCGTCATCCGCGTTATCCGCGTGGGTGATGTAGGGTGGCAGGGGCACATGGCCCAGGCGATCCAAGATCGGCAGCACCTCGCTGGGCAGGCGCAGGTGGAACAAGCCGTTATCGGGACCACAGCGCCCAAGGACATCGGCCTTGACCCGTTCCCCCGTGACCTCGTTGTGGAACCAAATCCTTTGACCCACACGCGGTGATTTGCTGGCCCGCACATGCGCCCAGATATCACCGGGTGTGGCGAGGAGACGTTCCACCAAAGCCTCAACGGCTCCGCCGGTGTCCTTGGTGCCATAAAGCCGGGCGCGGATCACGCGGGTGTCATTGAAAACCAGCAAGTCACCCGGGCTGAGGAGGTCGGGCAAGTCGCGAAAGATGCGATGGGTGGGTGGCAGCTGACGGCCATCGAGCAGGCGCGAGGCGGTGCGTTCAACCGCTGGACTTTGGGCAATCAGCTCTTGGGGGAGTTCGAAATCGAAGTCCGCCACAACATGATGGCGGGGTGCGTGAGAGAGGGCATCGTTCAATAGCATGCAGAATTGTTTCATGCCTGAACAGCTTTTATCGCCATCACCTCTGTCAGCACCCCAGCGCGCCCTGCAAAAACTGGGTCTCGTCCGTGACATGGACTTGGCGCTGCACATGCCTTTGCGGTATGAAGATGAGACGCGCCTGAGCCTGATGGCCCAAGTGCGTGATGGCGAGACGGTGCAAGTCGAAGGGTTGGTCCGTGAGGCCCGCATCGAAACGCGCACTCGCCGGCAATTGCTGGTGACGGTGCATGACGGCAGCGCCACCTTGCTGCTGCGCTTTGTACATTTCTATCCCTCGCATCAAAAAACCTTGGCCGTGGGGGCGCGCGTGCGGGTGCGTGGCGAAGTTCGCATGGGTTTTGCGGGGCGAGAAATGATCCATCCCACCTTCAAAGCGGTCCAAGGGGATGTGCCGCTTGCCGCAGCGCTGACGCCGGTCTATCCGACGGTGGCGCAATTGCCACAGGCTTATTTGCGCCGCGCCATCGACAACGCTTTGCAGCGCGCTGATCTGAGCGAGCTGATTCCGGCGGAGCTGGTCCCTGCGGGTCTGCCGGCGCTGCGTTCAGCGGTGCATTTTTTGCACAAGCCCCCACCCGATGCCCCGCTTGCGGCGCTGGAACAGCGGATGCATCCAGCCTGGCAACGGCTCAAGTTTGAGGAGTTGCTGGCGCAGCAAATCTCGCAGCAACTGGCCCATGAGGCCCGGGCGCAGCTCAAAGCCCCGGCGTTGCGCGCCGTGCCTGAGGGTTTGCCCACGCAATTGCTGGCGGTCTTGCCGTTCACCTTGACGGCGGCCCAGCAACGGGTGGTCGAGGAAATCGCCGGCGACTTGGCTACCACCGCCCCCATGCACCGACTGCTTCAAGGCGATGTGGGCTCTGGCAAAACAGTGGTGGCGGCCTTGGCGGCAGCGGTGACGCTGGATGCGGGTTGGCAATGTGTGCTCATGGCCCCGACCGAAATCTTGGCCGAACAGCACTGGCGCAAGTTGGTCGAGTGGTTGGCTCCTTTGCGCCTGCGCGGTGCGCCGATCCAAGTGGCGTGGCTCACTGGCAGCCGCAAGGGCAAGGCGCGGGTGCAGGAGCGGGCGAGGGTGGCTTCAGGGGAGGCGCAATTGATCGTGGGCACCCATGCCGTGATTCAAGACGAGGTGCAATTTGCGCGTCTGGGGCTGGCGATCGTCGATGAGCAGCACCGTTTTGGCGTGCAACAGCGGCTGGCGCTGCGCCGCAAGCTCACCGATGCCGGGCGAGGTCTAGAGCCGCACTTGCTGATGATGACCGCCACGCCCATTCCGCGCACCTTGGCCATGAGCTATTTCGCCGATCTGGACGTCAGCACCATCGACACCTTGCCGCCGGGGCGCAGTCCCATCGTGACGCGCTTGCTGCCTGAGTCGCGGCGCGATGCTTTGATTGAGCGGGTGCAGGCGGCGGTGGCGCAGGGGCGGCAGGTGTACTGGGTGTGTCCGCTGATCGAAGAAGTGGAAGCTACCGAGGATGACAAGCCCAAGACCGATCTGCTCGGCCGGCCACCGCTGGATTTGGCCAATGTGACGGCCACCCATCAAGAACTTTCAGAGGCGTTGCCGGGCGTGGGGGTGGGTTTGCTGCATGGCCGTTTGCCGGCGGCGCAAAAGGCGGACGTCATGGCACGCTTCAGCGCCGCTGAATTGGCAGTGTTGGTGGCGACGACGGTGATCGAAGTGGGTGTCGATGTGCCCAACGCCAGCGTGATGGTGATCGAGCATGCTGATCGTTTCGGCTTGGCGCAGTTGCACCAGCTGCGCGGCCGAGTGGGGCGCGGTGCCACGGCCAGTGTGTGCATGCTGCTGCACGGTGCAGCGGTGTCGGCCACGGGGCGAGATCGGCTGCGGGCCATGGTGGAGACCCAAGATGGTTTTGAGATCGCCCGGCGCGACTTAGAGATTCGCGGACCCGGCGAGTTGATGGGTGAGCGTCAATCAGGCGATAACTTGCTGCGCTTTGCGGATTTGCAGCAAGACGAGCCCTTGCTGGTCAAAGCGCGCCAAGCGGCTGCCACACTTTTGAAGCGTCAACCTGCCAAGGCTCGGGCGCACATGCTGCGCTGGTTGGGGGGGCGGATGGAGTTGCTTAAAGCCTAAAGCGCTTAAAGCGAGAAGGGGATCTCGGTGATCATTTTCAGCGTCCACGTATCGGCCACCGGGGTCAGGCCCCGGCCGATGCCGAAGCTGAATTCCCACGGTTTGCGATCCAGATCCAAGGTGAGAAACATTCGCCGGTCTTGATCGCGATCCGCCAAGGGTTGACCGACCCGACCTAAATCGGTGTAGAGCTCGACACCGGGCGAAAGGGTCGGATAGCTTTTCAGTGCGTGGGTCGCCTTGATGCTGAAGCTCAACTCAGGGCGCTGGCTGGCGTTGGGCCCATCGATTTCTGTACCTATGTTGAAGTTGGTGCTGATCACACTATGTGGGCCCCGATAACCACCGATCAGCTTGGTCTCGGTGCTGTACTTGGCTGGGTCGTATTCGGGTTTGACATGGGCCAGCTCGAAGTTGACACCGGCAAACCAGCCGCCCAGTGCGGCATCGGGTTGGACGGGCAGCCATTTGATGCGGCCTTTGAGCCCGGCAAATTGGTAGTTTCCTTGGGCATCCATGACGGTGGGTACATACAGCCCTAACTCCACAGTTCGGGTCCATCCCCAAGAAAATTCGGGCGTCAGGCGCCAGCCGTGCAGCGAAACCACCTCGCCGGGGTAGCTGGGGGTGGCAGAGCCACTGGGGGTGGTGTTGATGTGCAGTTCAACACCAAATTCACCGACTTCGTTGATGCTGTCGTCATAGACCTGCACTTCATCTTGCAACGCCGCTTGGGTGATGGGACTGGCGACCAACCCCATAACCAAGGTCGTGGCCAAGACGACAAAGCGGGCGGGAAGCATGGGAGTGGAGCGCATGGGGTCAAGATCACGGTGACTTAGGGCTCCGAGCTTAATCGAATTCTTAATGTTGAGCTGTCCGCACTGATGGGGCTCCTGCTCCCTACAATCGCGCCCACCATGCCCAACCCACCTCTATCTTTGCCCACCATGCCCGCCTCGGCTGCCGTGTCGTTTCATCAACTCAGCAAGAGCTACGCTGGCCCACGTGGCGCTGTGCAAGCCTTGTCGGCGGTGAGTTTCGAGATCGAGCAAGGCGAGTTTTTTGGTTTATTGGGTCCTAACGGTGCCGGTAAAACCACCTTGATCAGCTTGCTGGCCGGTTTGACTCGGGCCAGCTCAGGCTCGGTCACGGTCATGGGCCACGATGTGGTGCATGACTTTGCAGCTGCGCGCCGGGCCTTGGGCATCGTGCCGCAGGAGCTGGTGTTCGACCCCTTCTTCTCGGTACGCGAGAGCTTGAAGATTCAAAGTGGCTACTTTGGTGTGCGCCACAACGACGCTTGGATCGACGAGTTGTTGCACAGCTTGGGGCTCACCGACAAGGCCGACACCAACATGCGCCAGCTCTCGGGTGGCATGAAACGCCGGGTGATGGTGGCCCAAGCCTTGGTACATCGTCCACCCGTGATCGTGCTTGATGAGCCCACCGCTGGGGTGGATGTGGCGTTGCGACAAACCTTGTGGCAATTCATCGCCAAGCTCAACCGCGAAGGTCACACGGTGCTCTTGACCACCCATTACCTTGAAGAGGCCGAAGCCCTGTGCGGACGCATTGCCATGCTCAAGCAAGGGCGAGTGGTAGCCCTAGAGACGACATCTCAATTGCTGGCCGGTCGGGCCGCAACGATGTTGCGCTTCAAGACCGACAACGCCTTGCCGGTCACCTTATCGGCCCCGTGTCGGGTCACGGGTCGGATGGTGCAGATCACGGCGCACGATGCGGTCGAGGTCGAGGTGATCTTGGCCCAATTGCGTCAAGCAAGCGTCCACATTGAAGATCTTGAAATCGGTCGGGCCGACTTGGAGGATGTGTTCCTAGACATCATGCAAAACGCCCCCACCTCAGCAGCCGATGCGCAGACGCAACCATGAAAACACCGACACCCTATTACGGTCCTTTGACGGGTACCTCTGTCCTGTTTTACAAGGAGGTGCTGCGTTTTTGGAAAGTTGGTTTTCAGACCGTGGCCGCTCCGATCCTGACAGCGGTGCTGTACCTGTTGATCTTTGGTCATGTGCTAGAGGACCACGTCAAGGTCTATGACGCAGTGGGCTACACCCACTTCCTGATTCCTGGTCTTGTGATGATGAGCGTGCTGCAAAACGCCTTTGCCAATAGCTCATCGAGCCTGATTCAAAGCAAGATCACCGGCAACTTGGTGCTGCTGCTGGTGACGCCGTTGAGCCACCATGCTTGGTTCGTCGCTTATGTGGGGGCTTCGGTCGTGCGTGGTCTGGTGGTGGGTTTGGGTGTATGGCTTGGCACCGTTTGGTTCGCACCTCAAGGGCCGGCTGAACCGCTCTGGGTGCTTGTTTTTGCCGTTCTGGGCGCAGCGATGCTGGGCGCACTGGGTTTGATTGCTGGCTTGTGGGCCGAGAAGTTTGATCAGTTGGCCGCGTTTCAAAATTTCATCATCGTGCCGATGACTTTTCTGTCCGGTGTCTTCTATTCGATCCATTCCTTGCCCGAGCGTTGGCAAACGGTCAGTCACTTCAACCCGTTTTTTTACATGATTGATGGCTTTCGCCATGGTTTTCTCGGGGTGAGCGATGTCTCGCCTTGGACCAGCCTAGCTGTTGTGGTCAGCAGTCTGGTGGTCGTGGGCACGTTGGCCCTGCGGCTGCTGGCCAGCGGCTACAAGCTACGGCAGTAAGGCTGCCTTGTGAGGCCATGGGTGAAGGTGTAACAATGGCGGCGACCAAGTTTTTAAGCGCATAGGGTTCACGATGGAAACCTACTTGCTGGATTGGGCGCATGTGCTGTTGCGGTGTTTGCACGTCCTCACTGCCATGGTCTGGATTGGCTCTTCGTTTTTCTTCCTTTGGCTGGACAACAGCTTGATGCCCGCCGAAGGCGAGGGGGATCGTGAGTTAGGCGTGTCGGGGGGGTTGTGGGCTTTGTATGGCGGGGCGTTTTACAACGTGCGTCGATTCCCCCTCGGCCCGCGCCGGGGTGCCG